>NZ_JBDJLK010000210.1:0-202 GCF_039673335.1 Pseudomonas sp. TWI929 | reverse complement strand
AGGTGGTTCCAATGCTCTATGGTCGTCAAGAAATTCTGTAGCCAGAATGTCCAGATGGACAGCCCAGCGAATTCGGATATGTGAATTTGTGGTTGCGAACTTTCGGTTCGTTTCGTCTTCACCACCGCAATCTGCGTCAGCAAATTGCTTGGGTGTTATATGGTCAAGCCTCACGGGCAATTAGTATTGGTTAGCTCAACGC
>NZ_JBDJLK010000209.1:0-205 GCF_039673335.1 Pseudomonas sp. TWI929 | reverse complement strand
AGGTGGTTCCAATGCTCTATGGTCGTCAAGAAATTCTGTAGCCAGAATGTCCAGATGGACAGCCCAGCGAATTCGGATATGTGAATTTGTGGTTGCGAACTTTCGGTTCGTATCATCTTCACCACCGCAATCTGCGCTAGCAAATTGCTTGGGTGTTATATGGTCAAGCCTCACGGGCAATTAGTATTGGTTAGCTCAACGCCTC
>NZ_JBDJLK010000208.1:0-220 GCF_039673335.1 Pseudomonas sp. TWI929 | reverse complement strand
CGGCCCCCCCCGCCCCCCCCCCCCCCGCCCCCCCCCGCGCCCCCCCGGCCCCCCCCCCCCGCCCCCCCCCCCCCCCCCCCCGCCCCCCCCCCCCCCCCCCCCCCCCCCGCCCCCCCCCCCCCCCCCCCCCCCCCCCCCCCCCCCCCCCCCCCCCCCCCCCCCCCCCCCCCCCCCCCCCCCCCCCCCCCCCCCCCCCCCCCCCCCCCCCCCCCCCCCCCCC
>NZ_JBDJLK010000207.1:0-223 GCF_039673335.1 Pseudomonas sp. TWI929 | reverse complement strand
CTATGTGATTTCTCGCATGGCCACTTGTGATGCTGATAATCTTTTTGACTATCAGTCCGTACTCACAAGCACCCACACGAATTGCTTGATTCGATTTGTTAAAGAGCGTTTAGTTAAGAGCTTTTCGTCTCAACCGAGGCGCGCATTCTACGCTTTCCTCATTTGCTGTCAAGCGTTTATTTTGAAGTTTTTTGCGAGAAACTCGTTTAGCTTCAAACACTTG
>NZ_JBDJLK010000206.1:0-225 GCF_039673335.1 Pseudomonas sp. TWI929 | reverse complement strand
GACTATCACCCTGTCCAACGGTCAGACCATTACCGTTGAAGCGGGCAAGACCCAGGGCAGCGTCGATTTCCAGACCCCGGCGAACGACGTCTACAACAACGGTTCGACCGTCAGCGTGACCATCGAAGGCGCCACGGGCGGCAACTTCGAGCAACTGACGCCGAACCCGACCCCGGCCCAAACCGCGATCAACGATTCGACCGACAACACCACCGCGACCCTGAC
>NZ_JBDJLK010000205.1:0-233 GCF_039673335.1 Pseudomonas sp. TWI929 | reverse complement strand
TTCATCGCCTCTGACTGCCAAGGCATCCACCGTATGCGCTTCGTCACTTGACCATATAACCCCAAGCAATCTGGTTATACTGTGAAGACGACATTCGCCGAAAATTCGCATGTTGCTCTTTCGAGCAGAACTCACAAATTTTACCTTAGCCTGATCCACCAGCAGTGAAACTGGTGTTCAGTCTATATCTATCACATATCCGAATTTTTAAAGAACGATCTGACAAAAGTCAG
>NZ_JBDJLK010000204.1:0-241 GCF_039673335.1 Pseudomonas sp. TWI929 | reverse complement strand
CTGAGTTCGGGATGGGATCAGGTGGTTCCAATGCTCTATGGTCGTCAAGAAATTCTGTAGCCAGAATGTCCAGATGGACAGCCCAGCGAATTCGGATATGCGATATTTGTGGCTCTCTATTTCAAGAGCAGCGAACTTTCGGTTCGTTTCGTCTTCACCACCGCAATCTGCGCTAGCAAATTGCTTGGGTGTTATATGGTCAAGCCTCACGGGCAATTAGTATTGGTTAGCTCAACGCCTC
>NZ_JBDJLK010000203.1:0-268 GCF_039673335.1 Pseudomonas sp. TWI929 | reverse complement strand
CGTGACCATCGAAGGCGCCACGGGCGGCAACTTCGAGCAACTGACGCCGAACCCGACCCCGGCCCAAACCGCGATCAACGATTCGACCGACAACACCACCGCGACCCTGACGGCGAGCCCGTCGGTGACCGAAGGTGGCGTGATCACTTACACCGTCACCCTGAGCAACCCAGCCCAGACTCCGGTGACTATCACCCTGTCCAACGGTCAGACCATTACCGTTGAAGCGGGCAAGACCCAGGGCAGCGTCGATTTCCAGACCCCGGCG
>NZ_JBDJLK010000202.1:0-271 GCF_039673335.1 Pseudomonas sp. TWI929 | reverse complement strand
AACGATGCATCGCCGATGGTAGTGTGGGGTTTCCCCATGTGAGAGTAGGTCATCGTCAAGATTCATTTCGCAAAACCCCTATCTGCGCATGCAGGTAGGGGTTTTGTCTTTAAGTAGGAACTACAGAGATTCGCAGGCACGTCCGAGGACGGGCCAGCACACAGAATTTCTTGACGACCATAGAGCATTGGAACCACCTGATCCCATCCCGAACTCAGCAGTGAAACGATGCATCGCCGATGGTAGTGTGGGGTTTCCCCATGTGAGAGTA
>NZ_JBDJLK010000201.1:0-282 GCF_039673335.1 Pseudomonas sp. TWI929 | reverse complement strand
CATTGATGTGTGCGGCATGATGGACCCCATCACCAAGTACACCCACCAGTTCGCCTCGGCCGACAACATCCCGGCCCGTATGCGCGAAGCCTTCCGCCTGGCCGAAGAAGAGAAGCCGGGTGCCGTGCACCTGGAGCTGCCAGAAGACATCGCTGCCGAGCAGACCGACGCGCTGCCAATCCCGCGCAGCCTGCACCGCCGCCCGTTGGCCGAGCATGTGGCCATCGAAGCTGCTGTAGAGAAGTTGCTGGCCGCACGTAACCCGATCCTGGTGATCGGCGC
>NZ_JBDJLK010000200.1:0-348 GCF_039673335.1 Pseudomonas sp. TWI929 | reverse complement strand
GATGTTGTCGGCCGAGGCGAACTGGTGGGTGTACTTGGTGATGGGGTCCATCATGCCGCACACATCAATGATCTGGAAGCGGCCCTGCTTGGACTTCTTGATCGGCTTCTGGCCGGTGATCATCATCATCGGCATGCCGCCCAGGTAGGCGTAGGCGCTGGCGGTGACCAGGTTGGTGGCACCAGGGCCGAGGGTCGACAGGCTGACGCCGGTCTTGCCGGTCAGGCGACCGTAAGTGGCAGCCATGAAACCTGCAGACTGCTCATGGCGGGTCAGTACCAGCTTGATCTTCGACTTGCGCAGGGATTCGAGCAGGTCGAGGTTTTCCTCACCAGGAATGCCGAACAC
>NZ_JBDJLK010000199.1:0-355 GCF_039673335.1 Pseudomonas sp. TWI929 | reverse complement strand
GACCCTGACGGCGAGCCCGTCGGTGACCGAAGGTGGCGTGATCACTTACACCGTGACCCTGAGCAACCCGGCTCAGACGGCGGTGACCGTGACCCTGTCCAATGGCCAGACCATCACCGTTGAAGCCGGCAAGACCCAGGGCAGCGTCGACTTCCAGACCCCGGCCAACGACGTCTACAACAACGGTTCGACGGTCAGCGTTACCATCGAAAGCGCCACGGGCGGCAACTTCGAGCAGCTGACCCCGAACCCGACCCCGGCCCAAACCGCGATCAACGATTCGACCGACAACACCACCGCGACCCTGACTGCTTCGCCAAGCGTCACCGAAGGTGGCGTGATCACTTACACCGTG
>NZ_JBDJLK010000198.1:0-373 GCF_039673335.1 Pseudomonas sp. TWI929 | reverse complement strand
GCTGCCAATCCCGCGCAGCCTGCACCGCCGCCCGTTGGCCGAGCATGTGGCCATCGAAGCTGCTGTAGAGAAGTTGCTGGCCGCACGTAACCCGATCCTGGTGATCGGCGCCGGCGCCAACCGCAAGATGACCGCCAAGGTCCTCAAGCAACTGATCGACAAGACCCGCATCCCGTTCATCACCACCCAGATGGGTAAAGGTGTGGTCGACGAGCGCCACCCACGCTTCCTGGGTAACGCCGCGCTGTCGTCCGGTGACTTTGTGCACCGCGCCGTCGAAGCCGCCGACCTGATCGTCAACATCGGTCACGATGTGATCGAGAAGCCGCCTTTCTTCATGGTTCGTGGCGGCACCGAAGTCATCCACATCAAC
>NZ_JBDJLK010000197.1:0-391 GCF_039673335.1 Pseudomonas sp. TWI929 | reverse complement strand
CTGGGGTGAAGTCGTAACAAGGTAGCCGTAGGGGAACCTGCGGCTGGATCACCTCCTTAATCGACGACATCAGCCTGCTGATGAGCTCCCACACGAATTGCTTGATTCATTTGCTGATCAGAACTCAGTAATGAACATTCCTGCGAATGTTGATTTCTGACTTTTGTCAGATCGTTCTTTAAAAATTCGGATATGTGATAGATATAGACTGAACACCAGTTTCACTGCTGGTGGATCAGGCTAAGGTAAAATTTGTGAGTTCTGCTCTTAGTTGAGCGAAATGCGAATTTTCGGCGAATGTCGTCTTCACAGTATAACCAGATTGCTTGGGGTTATATGGTCAAGTGAAGAAGCGCATACGGTGGATGCCTTGGCAGTCAGAGGCGATGAA
>NZ_JBDJLK010000196.1:0-451 GCF_039673335.1 Pseudomonas sp. TWI929 | reverse complement strand
GGCCCAGACGACGATCAACGACTCGACCGACAATACCACCGCGACCCTGACTGCTTCGCCAAGCGTCACCGAAGGTGGCGTGATCACTTACACCGTGACCCTGAGCAACCCGGCCCAGACTCCGGTGACCGTGACTCTGTCCAACGGCCAGACCATTACCGTTGAAGCCGGCAAGACCCAGGGCAGTGTCGACTTCCAGACCCCGGCAAATGACGTCTACAACAACGGCTCGACCGTTAGCGTGACCATCGAAGGCGCCACGGGCGGCAACTTCGAACAGCTGACCCCGAACCCGACGCCCGCGCAGACGGCGATCAATGATTCGACCGACAACACCACGGCGACCCTGACGGCGAGCCCGTCGGTGACCGAAGGTGGCGTGATCACTTACACCGTGACCCTGAGCAACCCGGCTCAGACGGCGGTGACCGTGACCCTGTCCAATGGCCAG
>NZ_JBDJLK010000195.1:0-458 GCF_039673335.1 Pseudomonas sp. TWI929 | reverse complement strand
GCTCTGGCTGATCGAACCACCGAGGATCAGGCCGGCGCTCTGGGCGAAACCGACGCTGGCGGTGATCGAGCCGGAGGCCTGCTCTTCGACGCTGTAGTTGACGTCGACCTGGTCGTCGGTGCCGGCTACCTGCGGGGTCTCGACGTTGACTTCCTTGAAGAAGCCCAGGCGCTCCAGGCGGGTCTTGGACTGGTCGATCAGGTAAGTCGAGGCCCAGCCACCTTCCATCTGGCGCATTTCGCGGCGCAGTACTTCGTCTTCGGTCTTGGTGTTGCCGCGGTAGTTGATGCGGTTGACGTAGGCACGCTTGCCCGGGTCGACCACGAACATGATGTCTACCGTGTGGCCCTGGTCGTTCGGCTGTGGCACGCCGTTGACGTTGGCGAAGGTATAGCCTTCGTTACCCAGGCGGCGGGTGATCAGCTCGGACGTGGTGGTCATCACCTTGCGCGAGAATA
>NZ_JBDJLK010000194.1:0-465 GCF_039673335.1 Pseudomonas sp. TWI929 | reverse complement strand
AGGTAGCCGTAGGGGAACCTGCGGCTGGATCACCTCCTTAATCGACGACATCAGCCTGCTGATGAGCTCCCACACGAATTGCTTGATTCATTGTAAAAGACGATGCTGTAACGCGACCCTGTTATAGGTCTGTAGCTCAGTTGGTTAGAGCGCACCCCTGATAAGGGTGAGGTCGGCAGTTCAAATCTGCCCAGACCTACCATTACATGGTTCAGCCGTAGAATACGGGGCCATAGCTCAGCTGGGAGAGCGCCTGCCTTGCACGCAGGAGGTCAGCGGTTCGATCCCGCTTGGCTCCACCACTTTCGCGGTACGCAATAACTGCTCAGAACTTAGAAATGAGCATTCAGTTTTGAATGTTGATTTCTGACTTTTGTCAGATCGTTCTTTAAAAATTCGGATATGTGATAGATATAGACTGAACACCAGTTTCACTGCTGGTGGATCAGGCTAAGGTAAAATTTG
>NZ_JBDJLK010000193.1:0-474 GCF_039673335.1 Pseudomonas sp. TWI929 | reverse complement strand
GCTCAGCAATCTCAAATGACTATGTGATTTCTCGCATGGCCACTTGTGATGCTGATAATCTTTTTGACTATCAGTCCGTACTCACAAGCACCCACACGAATTGCTTGATTCAATTTGTTAAAGAGCGTTTGGTTAAGAGCCTTTCGTCTCAACCGAGGCGCGCATTCTACGCTTTCCTCAGAGCCTGTCAAGCGTTTATTTTGAAGTTTTTTGCGAGAAACTCGTTTAACTTCAAACACTTAACTCGCTTCGATCTCTCGTCGCGGGAGGTGAATAATACAGCATTCAAAAACGCTGTCAACCACCTTTTTACCACCACCGGCTGGCTGTTCAGCCCACCAGGAGAAGCGATAGCTTCTACTTAAAGACAAAACCCCTACCTGCATGTGCAGATAGGGGTTTTGCGAAATGAATCTTGACGATGACCTACTCTCACATGGGGAAACCCCACACTACCATCGGCGATGCATCGTT
>NZ_JBDJLK010000192.1:0-481 GCF_039673335.1 Pseudomonas sp. TWI929 | reverse complement strand
CGACGAAATCGCTTCGGCCCGCGGCCTGGAGATTTCATTGGCGCTGCTGATTCAGCCGATGGGCCAGCCGACGCCCGGCACCGAAGCACAGGACCCGCGCCTAAAACGCCTCGAGCAGTGGCTGGATCAACACGACAGCCCGCTGTACACCGCCCTGGCACCGTTCAACCCGTTCAAGGACAAGGCCGATGTGATCGGCAGCCTGTTCGGCGCCAGCGACAACGTGATCGAAGGGTTGGCCGGCCGTTTTCCGGCCATGGCCGGCATTACCGACCTCACCGCCCAGTCGGTCAATACCGTGGTGCTCAGGCGCCTGCGTGGGCAGACAAGGTGGGATGCCAGTCATGGCCTGCGTCAGCAGGTGATGTTAGCGGCGCGTGAGGGCAATGCCGAGAAAGCATTGGGGCTGCTGGCGGCGCGCTACCGCATCACCGAGCAGGCCATCGCGGAAAACCCCTTCAGCGAGGAGGTACAGAAGTAT
>NZ_JBDJLK010000191.1:0-484 GCF_039673335.1 Pseudomonas sp. TWI929 | reverse complement strand
CGCCGGGGTCTGGAAATCGACGCTGCCCTGGGTCTTGCCCGCTTCAACGGTAATGGTCTGACCGTTGGACAGGGTGATAGTCACCGGAGTCTGGGCTGGGTTGCTCAGGGTCACGGTGTAAGTGATCACGCCACCTTCGGTGACGCTTGGCGAAGCGGTCAACGTTGCGGTGGTGTTGTCGGTCGAATCGTTGATCGTCGTCTGGGCTGGCGTCGGGTTCGGCGTCAGCTGCTCGAAGTTGCCACCGGTAGCACCAGTAATCGTGGTGCTGACCGTCGAGCCATTGTTGTAGACATCGTTGGCCGGGGTCTGGAAGTCGACGCTGCCCTGGGTCTTGCCGGCTTCAACGGTAATGGTCTGGCCGTTGGACAGGGTCACGGTCACCGGAGTCTGGGCTGGGTTGCTCAGGGTCACGGTGTAAGTGATCACGCCACCTTCGGTGACGCTTGGCGAAGCAGTCAGGGTCGCGGTGGTATTGTCGGTC
>NZ_JBDJLK010000190.1:0-506 GCF_039673335.1 Pseudomonas sp. TWI929 | reverse complement strand
ATCGAGGCCGGCATGAGCGCCGTGGTGTACTGCGGCTCGATGGGTGACTGGCCGCTGCTGACCGAGGCCGAGCGCCAGGAAGGCGTGGCACGCCTGGTGGCCGCCGGCATCCCGACCATCGTCGGTACTGGTGCGGTAAACACCCGTGAGGCGGTCTCGCACGCTGCCCACGCCGCCAACGTCGGCGCCGCCGGCCTGATGGTCATCCCCCGCGTGCTCAGCCGCGGCGCCTCGCTGATCGCCCAGAAGCACCACTTCTCGGCCATCCTCGCCGCCGCGCCGAAGCTGCCGGCAGTGATCTACAACAGCCCTTACTACGGCTTTGCCACCCGCGCCGACCTGTTCTTCGAACTGCGCCGCGAGTTCCCCAACCTGATCGGCTTCAAGGAGTTCGGCGGTGGCGCCGACCTGCGCTACGCCGCCGAGCACATCACCTCCAAGGATGACGATGTAACCCTGATGGTCGGCGTCGACACCCAGGTGGTGCATGGCTTCGTCAACTGCAA
>NZ_JBDJLK010000189.1:0-526 GCF_039673335.1 Pseudomonas sp. TWI929 | reverse complement strand
ACCCGCCTTGATGGTCACCACCGCATCGTTGCTCAGGGTCACGAGCAGGTCATGATCCAGCACGGTGTTGATGTGCACGGTGAAGGTCGGTTTGACGTTCTCGGCCACCGACTCCTGGTTGGCGGTGATGGTGACCAGCACCACGTCGCCCTGGTTCTCGTGGCCTGGGGTGCCTGGAGTACCCGAGCCCGGCTCGTCGGTCACGGTAGTGCTGACCGGGGTCTTGTTCAGAGTCAGTTGTTCGAACTTGCCGACATCAGCGCCGGTCACGGTGTCGATCGCCTTGACGATCGCCGGGTTATTACCGGTGTAGACGTTGTCCGGGGCAGTGACGTTGATCGAGCCGGTAGCGGTATTGGCCGGCACCGTGATGACGGTCTTGCCGTCGTTCAGCGTGAAGGTCAGCTCGCCATGCTTGTTGATCGGCAGGCCGTCGGCGTTGGTCAGGGTGATGGTGTAGGTGATTACCCCGCCTTCGCTCACGGACTCAGTGGCCGTCAGGGTCGCCACCACTTCGTCGATGGTG
>NZ_JBDJLK010000188.1:0-544 GCF_039673335.1 Pseudomonas sp. TWI929 | reverse complement strand
AGGTAGCCGTAGGGGAACCTGCGGCTGGATCACCTCCTTAATCGACGACATCAGCCTGCTGATGAGCTCCCACACGAATTGCTTGATTCATTGTAAAAGACGATGCTGTAAAGCGACCCTGTTATAGGTCTGTAGCTCAGTTGGTTAGAGCGCACCCCTGATAAGGGTGAGGTCGGCAGTTCAAATCTGCCCAGACCTACCATTACATGGTTCAGCCGCAGAATACGGGGCCATAGCTCAGCTGGGAGAGCGCCTGCCTTGCACGCAGGAGGTCAGCGGTTCGATCCCGCTTGGCTCCACCACTTTGCACCACTGTTCAGAACTTAGAAATGAGCATTCAGTTCGAATGTTGATTTCTGGCTTTTGTCAGATCGTTCTTTAAAAATTCGGATATGTGATAGATATAGACTGACACGCACTTTCACTGGTGTGTGATCAGGCTAAGGTAAAATTTGTGAGTTCTGCTCTTAGTTGAGCGAAATGCGAATTTTCGGCGAATGTCGTCTTCACAGTATAACCAGATTGCTTGGGGTTATATGGTCAA
>NZ_JBDJLK010000187.1:0-548 GCF_039673335.1 Pseudomonas sp. TWI929 | reverse complement strand
TTACCGGCAGCTTGTCGAGCAGCAACAGGTGCGCCGGCACCATGTAGTCCGGCAGACCGGCTTTCAGTGCTTCGCGCAGGTTGTCGCGCAATGCACCCTGGTCTTGCGTGCTGTCGGCAGGCACCACATAGCCCACCAGTTGTTTGCCACTCGGCCCGTCCTGGGCCAGCACTACCGCTTCCTGCACGCTCGGCAGTTCCAGCAGGCGTGCTTCGATCTCGCCCAGCTCGATGCGCAGGCCGCGGATCTTCACCTGGTGGTCGATACGCCCGGCGTAGTCGATCACCCCATCGGCGCGGTAGCGCGCCAGGTCGCCGGTACGGTACAGGCGCCCGCCGTTGGCGCTGAACGGGTCCGGCACGAAGCGTTCGGCAGTCAGCGCTGGGCGCTGGTGGTAACCACGGGCCAGGCCGACGCCACCGAGGTACAGCTCGCCGGCACTGCCACGTACCGCCGGTTGCAGGCTGCCTTCGAGGATGTGGGTTTTCAGGTTATCGATCGGCTGGCCGATCGGCACGCTGATGCTTTCGTCTGGCTGGCAGGTCCAG
>NZ_JBDJLK010000186.1:0-595 GCF_039673335.1 Pseudomonas sp. TWI929 | reverse complement strand
GGTCAGGGTGATGGTGTAGGTGATTACCCCGCCTTCGCTCACGGACTCAGTGGCCGTCAGGGTCGCCACCACTTCGTCGATGGTGTCGGTGACTTCAACGGTCGCCGCGCCGCCGTACTGCAGGTTTTCGAAGCCGGCACCGGTCGCGTCAACCGCTTCCTTGATGCCCAGGCTGATTTCGCCCTTGTCGAGGTAGACGTCGTCGCCCTGCTCAGCGTGGGTGTACGGTTCGCTGCTGAGCTGACCGGCCTTGATGGTCACCACCGCATCGTTGCTCAGGGTCACGAGCAGGTCGTGATCCAGCACGGTGTTGATGTGCACGGTGAAGGTCGGTTTGACGTTTTCCGCCACTGTATCCTGGTTGGCGGTGATCGTGACCAGCACCACGTCGCCCTGGTTCTCGTGGCCTGGGGTGCTCGGGGTACCCGAGCCTGGCTCGTCGGTGACGGTAGTGCTGACCGGCGTCTTGTTCAGGGTCAGTTGTTCGAACTTGCCGACATCAGCGCCGGTAACGGTACCGATCGACTGCACCACAGGCGTATTGCTGCCGGTGTAGACGTTGTCCGGAGCCGTGACGTTGATCGAGCCGGTAGCG
>NZ_JBDJLK010000185.1:0-604 GCF_039673335.1 Pseudomonas sp. TWI929 | reverse complement strand
CGGCCGGCCTGCGCAGCCTGGCGCTGGATACCGAGGACCTGAGCGGCTACAGCGACGCCAACCCGGACATCGACGTGGGGCCGCTGAACCTCGCCTATGTGATCTACACCTCCGGCTCCACCGGCCGCCCGAAAGGCGCCGGCAACAGCCACCAGGCGCTGGTCAACCGCCTGTGGTGGATGCAGAAGGCCTACGGGCTGGACGCCAGCGACAGCGTGCTGCAGAAAACCCCGTTCAGCTTCGACGTGTCGGTGTGGGAGTTCTTCTGGCCGCTGATGACCGGCGCACGCCTGGTCATGGCCCAGCCGGGGGCGCACCGCGACCCGCAGCTGTTGGTCGAAACCATCAACCACTACGGCATCAGTACGCTGCACTTCGTGCCATCGATGCTGCAGGCGTTCATGACCCACGAGGCGGTCGAGAGCTGCGTCAGCCTCAAGCGCGTGGTGTGCAGCGGTGAAGCGCTGCCGGCCGAGCTGGCGCGTCAGACCTCGCAGCGTTTGCCGGCGGCCGGCCTGTACAACCTGTACGGCCCGACCGAAGCCGCCATCGACGTCACTCACTGGACCTGCCAGCCAGACGAAAGCATCAGCGTGCCGATCGG
>NZ_JBDJLK010000184.1:0-617 GCF_039673335.1 Pseudomonas sp. TWI929 | reverse complement strand
TTGTAGCGCCCGGGGTAGTCGAAGCGCTCATAGTTCTGCGACTGGTGGGTGATGTTGCCGTCAGTCGCGCGGTGTTCCTGGCGGTATTGCGGGTTGGTGAAGGTGTAGTCCCGCTGCACCTGCCTGGCGGTGCGCACCTGTTCGCTGTAACGCAGGCGGCGCAGGCACGGCCTGGCCTGGTCGCCACCGCTGTTGGCACGGTACAGCACCTGGTCGGGGCCGATGTCGTCGTCATCGTAAAACCGTTCATGTTCGTCATCGGCCTTGATTGCGCCGCGGCTGATCGGTCCCAACGCCAGCAGCCGGTCGGTAATGATCAACTGGTGGTGTTTCGGCGTGTGTTCAAAGCGGTAGACGAAACCCTCCTCGCCAGCCAGGCGGGCGATGAAGTCGAGGTCGGTTTCACCAGCCTGCACGCAGAACTCGCGCACCTGGTGCTCACCGATGCTCTTGATTTCGAAACGGTGGATGCCCTGGCGCTGGAGCATCAGCTCAAGAATCTGCGGCACGGTCTTGTGCTGGAAGATGCGCCAGTTCGAACGCAGCCTGGCACGTGCCAGCAGCGGCTCGACCAGGGCATGGTAACGGGTGCGGTAAGGGCCGGTCTCGCCCTGGCT
>NZ_JBDJLK010000183.1:0-734 GCF_039673335.1 Pseudomonas sp. TWI929 | reverse complement strand
ACGCGGTGGCCATTGGCACCGTAGGCTTCGGCGTACTTGACGAAGTCCGGGTTGCCGTAGTCCAGGCCGAAATCGGTGAAGCCCATGTTGGCCTGCTTCCAGCGGATCATGCCGTAGCCGTCGTCACGCAGGATCACCACGGTGATGTGCATGCCCAGACGAACTGCAGTTTCCAGTTCCTGGCTGTTCATCATGAAGCCGCCGTCGCCGCACACGGAAATCACCGGGCGGTCCGGGTGCACCAGGTGCGCGGCCATGGCCGATGGCAGGCCGGCGCCCATGGTCGCCAGGGCGTTGTCCAGCAGCACGGTGTTCGGCTTGTGCGCCTTGTAGTTACGGGCGAACCAGATCTTGTAGATGCCGTTGTCCAGGGCCACGATGCCTTCGGACGGCAGTACGCGACGGATGTCGGCGACCATGCGCTGCGGGTAGACCGGGAAGCGGTTGTCGTCGGCGCCTTCGGCGATCTGTGCTTCGTTGGCTTCACGGATGGCCATCAGGCGGGTGAAGTCCCAGTGCGAGGTCTCGGTCAGGGCTTCGCCGATCTGCCACACGGCGTTGGCGATGTCGCCGATCACTTCCACTTGCGGGAAGTACACGGCATCGACTTCGGCGGAGCGGAAGTTGATGTGGATGACTTCGGTGCCGCCACGAACCATGAAGAAAGGCGGCTTCTCGATCACATCGTGACCGATGTTGACGATCAGGTCGGCGGCTTCGACGGCGCGGTGCAC
>NZ_JBDJLK010000182.1:0-868 GCF_039673335.1 Pseudomonas sp. TWI929 | reverse complement strand
GCTGCCAATCCCGCGCAGCCTGCACCGCCGCCCGTTGGCCGAGCATGTGGCCATCGAAGCTGCTGTAGAGAAGTTGCTGGCCGCACGTAACCCGATCCTGGTGATCGGCGCTGGCGCCAACCGCAAGATGACCGCCAAGGTCCTCAAGCAACTGATCGACAAGACCGGCATCCCGTTCATCACCACCCAGATGGGTAAAGGTGTGGTCGACGAGCGCCACCCACGCTTCCTGGGTAACGCCGCGCTGTCGTCCGGTGACTTCGTGCACCGCGCCGTCGAAGCCGCCGACCTGATCATCAACATCGGCCATGATGTGATCGAGAAGCCACCATTCTTCATGGTCCGTGGTGGTACCGAAGTCATCCACATCAACTTCCGCTCCGCCGAAGTCGATGCGGTTTACTTCCCGCAAGTGGAAGTGATCGGCGACATCGCCAACGCCGTATGGCAGATCAGCGAAGCCCTGAACGACACTTCGCACTGGGACTTCACGCGCCTGATGGCGATTCGTGAAGCCAACGAAGCACAGATCGCCGAAGGCGCCGACGACAACCGCTTCCCGGTCTACCCGCAGCGTATGGTCGCCGACATCCGTCGCGTGCTGCCGTCCGAAGGCATCGTGGCCCTGGATAACGGCATCTACAAGATCTGGTTCGCCCGTAACTACAAGGCGCACAAGCCGAACACCGTGCTGCTGGACAACGCCCTGGCGACCATGGGTGCTGGCCTGCCATCGGCCATGGCCGCGCACCTGGTACACCCGGACCGCCCGGTGATTTCCGTGTGCGGCGACGGCGGCTTCATGATGAACAGCCAGGAACTGGAAACTGCAGTTCGTCTGGGCATGCACATCACCGTGGTGATCCTG
>NZ_JBDJLK010000181.1:0-907 GCF_039673335.1 Pseudomonas sp. TWI929 | reverse complement strand
CCTGGTCGTTCGGCTGTGGCACGCCGTTGACGTTGGCGAAGGTATAGCCTTCGTTACCCAGGCGGCGGGTGATCAGCTCGGACGTGGTGGTCATCACCTTGCGCGAGAATACCTGGCCCGGCTGCACCAGCAGCAGCGACTTGACCTGGTCTTCCGGCACTTTCAGGTCACCGGACAGCTTCACGTCGCGAACGGTGTACTTCTCGCCTTCGTTGATGTTGACGGTGATGTAGACGTGCTTCTTGTCCGGGGGGATGGACACCTGGGTGGAGGCGATGTCCATGTTGATGTAGCCGCGGTCCAGGTAGTAGGAACGCAGGCGCTCCAGGTCACCGGAGAGTTTTTCGCGGGCGTACTTGTCGTCGTTCTTGAAGAACGACAGCCAGTTGGTGGTCTTCAGCTCGAACAGCTGGCCCAGGGTTTCATCGTCGAACACGTTGTTGCCAACGATGTTGATGTGCTGGATGGCGGCGACGGTGCCTTCGTTGATCTTGATCTTCAACGCCACGCGGTTGCGCGGCTGCGGCACCACTTCAGCGTCAACCTCGGCCGAGTAGCGGCCCTGGGCCACGTACTGGCGCTGCAGCTCGTTACGCACACCTTCAAGGGTGGCACGCTGGAAGATCTCGCCTTCGGCCAGGCCCGATTGCTTCAGGCCCTTCATCAGGTCTTCGGTGCTGATCGCCTTGTTGCCTTCGATCTCGATGCTCGACACCGAGGGGCGCTCGACCACGTTGATGATCAGGACGTTGCCATCGCGGTTCAGCTGGATGTCCTGGAAGAAACCGGTCTTGAACAGGGAACGGGTAGAGTCGACCAGGCGGCGGTCATCGGCCTGGTCGCCGACGTTCAGCGGCAAGGCACCGAAGACACTGCCGGCGGAAACCCGCTGCAGGCCGTTGACGCG
>NZ_JBDJLK010000180.1:0-941 GCF_039673335.1 Pseudomonas sp. TWI929 | reverse complement strand
ACTGCGGCGCGCGAGGCACCGACGGCAGCGCCGAGCTTGTCGGCCAGGCTGTACAGGTGCTTGAAGTTGTCACCGTTGCCCATGCCACGGCCGCCGGAGACGACGATCTTGGCAGCGGTCAGCTCTGGGCGGTCGGACTTGGCCAGCTCTTCACCAACGAAGGCCGAGATACCGGCGTTGTGCGCAGCAGCAACAGCTTCAACGGCAGCCGAGCCACCTGCGGCGGCCACGGCGTCAAAGCCGGTGGTACGCACGGTGATGACCTTGATGGCCGCGCTCGATTGCACGGTGGCAATGGCGTTACCGGCATAGATCGGGCGCTTGAAGGTGTCGGCGGACTCGACCGCGATGATCTCGGAGATCTGGTCCACGTCCAGCAGCGCAGCAACGCGTGGCAGGATGTTCTTGCCATTGGTGGTGGCAGGGGCCAGCACGTGGCTGTAACCTTTGGCCCCGCTTTGCTCAACAAGCGCAACGATCAGCGGCGCGACGTTTTCCGGCAGCGCGTGGGCGTAGGCGGCGTTATCGGCAACCAGCACCTTGGCCACGCCAGCGATCTTGGCAGCGGATTCGGCAACGCCGCCCACGTTCTGGCCAGCGACCAGCACGTGCACATCACCACCGATCTTGGCGGCAGCAGCGACAGTGTTCAGGGTGGCCGGGGCTACGGCACCGTTCTCGTATTCAGCGACAACCAGGATAGTCATTTAGATTACCTTCGCTTCGTTCTTCAGCTTCTCGACCAGTTCGGCCACCGATTTGACCTTGATGCCAGCGCTGCGGGCAGCCGGGGCTTCAACTTTCAGGGTCTTGTTGGTGGAGGCGAGGGAAACGCCCAGCGCGTCTGGAGTAACGGTTTCCAGCGGCTTTTTCTTGGCCTTCATGATGTTCGGCAGCGACGCGTAGCGCGGCTCGTTCAGGCGCAGGTCGGTGGTGACGAT
>NZ_JBDJLK010000179.1:0-973 GCF_039673335.1 Pseudomonas sp. TWI929 | reverse complement strand
CAGACTGTGTGAAAACACACTGATAGGCCCTAGACCAAACGCCCCGACTTGTTCGGGGCGTTTGTTTTTGTGCTAAAAAAAGGCTCTTCAGCCCATCAACTGCATCATTTTCTTGGTACCCAGTACGCTGATCGCCCGCTTGAGGTTGTATGCGGTCACGGCCAGGGCCATTTCAGCTCTCGTCCCTTCAAGTTGCCGTAGCAAGAACCGTCCGTTCCCAAATAGCCATTGTTTGAGATTGCCAAACGGGTGCTCCACGATGGATCTGCGTCGTTCCATCATCTCTGGATGCAGTTGCATCCGCTTCGCCATTCGTTCAAAGGCTTCCTCTTGTGCATGACGCGAGACGTAGCGGCGCTTGGCCGTCGTACATTGGGCTTTCAGCGCACATCCAGCACAGTCGCTGATTGCTGCCTGGTAGATCCGGTCGCCTTTGTAACGCTGCTTCAGGGTTAGCCACTGGCCTGCTGGACATTGGTACCGATCCTGGTCAGCGTCGTAGGTAAAGTCTTGGCGTTCGAACAATGCCTCTCCGCCTGGGTTCGAGGTTCGGTTTGGCGGCACGTAAGCGGTAATGGAGGCTTCCTCACACGCCTGGAACTGCTGGCCGTTTGAGTAGCCCATGTCCGCTGTCACGGTCAGAGCGTCTTGCCCAAGTTCGGCCTTGGCCGTTTTAGCCATAGGTTCAAGCTGTTTTCGGTCATCGCCCTCTTGCGTCACCTCGTGATGCAGAATCAGGCAGTGCTCTGCATCGACGGCGGTCTGCACGTTATAGGCAACACGCGACCCCTTGGGCATACGCATCATTCGGGCATCGCTTTCGTGTGTGTTGAATTGCTCCAGCCCCATCGATTGCATCAAGATCACCTCGATGTTGCGCTGGCATTCAGCTTCCAGGCGACGGGACGACCGAATGCGCTGGAAATAGCCATAAAGGTAGAGTTTGAGCTGATCGGCGGGGTCGTAGGCGGGG
>NZ_JBDJLK010000178.1:0-1196 GCF_039673335.1 Pseudomonas sp. TWI929 | reverse complement strand
CGCCCAGGCTATGTCTACGTGTTCATGAAAGGCACCCTGGGCGAAAAGCTGGTCATCCATGAGTACGTCGGCGCGGGCCTTTACAAGGAACTGCTCTACCGCGGCCTGGAGGACTACCACCTGCGGGAGCGCTACCTGTCCAGCCGCACCATGGGCTGGGTGTGGGCCGACACCTGCCCTGATACCGCCAAGGAAGTGTGGATCGGCTACAGCCCGCACCTGTGGACCAACGCCATGACCGCCCGCATCACCGGCTCGCCAGCCCTGCGCAAACGGCACATGCGCCAGCTGGACATGGCCGAACTCATAGCGGGCAACCAGGCCCCCTCAACCCAGCCGCATGTCCTACCGGTCAGCGCCCTGCAAACCTGGGTCGAAGACTTCAAGCCCATCGAGCGGCGCATGCCGCTGACCTGGAGCAGCGACCCGGTCAGCGAAACCTTGCCCATCGGCAACCTCGTCGCCATCGCCCGCCACTACCCCTACACCCAGCCCAAAGTACCCTTAGTAGTGGCGCTCGCCGATGCCGAAGGCATGGCCCTGGACCTGAGCCTGTCGGTATCCGCCTACCAGCACCAACTGCGTGACCTGATGCCCGCCGAGCAACTGGAACACATGAAGCCTGCACAAGGGCCCGAACAGGAAAGCGTGCCGGCGTGCTACAAGCTGGATGCCGAACAGCTGAGCGTGCAAAGCCGCGACTTCCACCATCGCAACCTGGTGGCCATGCTGCTGAACAAGACGCTGGAAAGCCTGTACCCGGCCGATGCACCTTCAGTGGACCTCGCCGAGTTCCGCCTTGGCACGCAACGCCGCGGCCCCGCCCTGTCGCCGTCCGAGTCACGTTTTCAGTCACTCACCCACGAGGACTATTCACCTAATGGCGCGCGCCTGGCACAGCGCCTCGACATCGCCAAATACCGGCGTTTTCTCACCGAGCGTGATGAACTGGAACGCCGGATCATCGCGTTGCGCAACCAGGCCTTGCAAGCCAGCAACGATCATGACGCCTGGCTCGGGACTGCCGAACCCCAACACGTCGATAACCCCTACAGCCTGGCCGCGGCTTTGGCTTGTTACGACCGCGACGAAATCGCTTCGGCCCGCGGCCTGGAGATTTCATTGGCGCTGCTGATTCAGCCGATGGGCCAGCCGACGCCCGGCACCGAAGCACAGGACCCGCGCCTAAAACGCCT
>NZ_JBDJLK010000177.1:0-1237 GCF_039673335.1 Pseudomonas sp. TWI929 | reverse complement strand
GAGCTGATCGCTTCGTCGAGTTCGAACGACACCACTTCGAACTCAAGCCGGCCAGCCAGTGGTTGAAAGGTAAAACGCAAGTCGGATTGGCTAGGCATGCGGATGCTCCCTGCTACTGCGGCAAGATGATGCTGTCGAGCGTTTCAAGGACTTCGGCGGTTATCAGGCTTAGGCGGTAGCTGTAGTAGCAGTAGGCACAGACCATGGCGATGGCCGAGATCACCAGCGGGCTCCACCATGGCCAATACCGCCGCGGCCTGTGGTTGGGGCGATCGACGACATTGGTATAGGGGTCGCACACCTCTTGCGGTGTGGGGCCGCGCAGTTCACGAAGGACCTTGTGCATCCGTGAGATCAAGGCTTTGATGGTTTCCTGGCCCTTGGGCTCTAGGGCGTACTTGCCTTGAAGGCCCAGGCAAAAGCAGAAGTACAGGAACTCCAGTACATCCTGGAATTCCTTGGGCGACAGCATCATTCGCTCCAGCAAGACGAAGATCTTTTCGCCGCCGTGGGTTTCGTCATGGAAGATGCTTAGCAACGGTTCCTGGCTCCAGCACGAGTTGTTGCCCCAGGGGCGGCTCATCACAGCCTCGTCCAGGTACAGGCACAGGGCGTAGGAATAGGCCTCCAGATGCGTGGGCGGGTAACCGTGCTGCTGTATTTCTTCGCGGATGGCGTGGATCTGGGTTTGCAGGCGCTTGTGCACGAACGCAATGTTGGGCAGGTCGTCGAGGGTGCGCAGGCGGATGACCAGGCCGAACAGCGGGTATGCCGCGTCGAGCATCAGGTTGTCGACGTTGCCGCGTAGCCGGAATTCGGGGTCGGCCGGGTAGCCTGCCTCGTCTGCTCGCCCGCCCTGATCGGCCGGGTAAGGCGAGTCAGCCCCTTCCGGGACTTCCAGCATGGCGTGCATGCTGTTGTCCGTTACGTCATGGGCATCTTTTGCGCCGTCGATCTCGCCAGAGGAAATAGAGGGTGGGCCGGGCATGAAGAGGTCCTTGTCTTCCAGCAAACTGAAGACACGGACGCTATCGGGGAATCAATTTTGTGAGGAGTCCGGCGCTTCCTAAGACGCTGTAGGAATTTTCGACTGGCCTCTTTCTTGAAACAAAAGAACACATGCCCAGGTACTGCTCACGCTGTAAATGTGGGAGCGGCCTTGTGTCGCGAAAGGGCCGCACAGCGGCCCCAGTAATCTATGCAGTGATGCCAAGGCCATGGGGCTGCTGTGCAGCCC
>NZ_JBDJLK010000176.1:0-1241 GCF_039673335.1 Pseudomonas sp. TWI929 | reverse complement strand
CCCACAGGGGCCCCACAACATTCAGCCCTGTGGTGATCCTGTGGGAGCGGCTTCAGCCGCGAAGAGGCCGGCCCTGCCTACATCAATTACTGGTTGTTGGTGTAGATCTGGTCAAACACCCCACCATCATTGAAGTGGGTCTTCTGCACGGTGCGCCAGTCACCAAAGGTTTTCTCCACCGACAGGAAGTCCACTTTCGGGAAGCGGTCGGTGTACTTGGCCAGCACCGTCGCATCACGCGGGCGCAGGTAGTTGTTGGCGGCGATCTCCTGGGCTTCTGGCGACCACAGGTACTTCAGGTACTCCTCGGCCACGGCCTGGGTGCCTTTCTTGGCCACTACCTTGTCGACCACGCTCACTGGCGGCTCGGCTTCGGCCGACACGCTCGGGTAAACCACTTCGAACTGGTCGCGGCCGAACTCGCGGGCGATCATTTCGGCTTCGTTCTCGAAGGTTACCAGCACGTCACCGATCTGGTTGGTCATGAAGGTGGTGGTGGCAGCGCGGCCGCCGGTGTCCAGCACCGGTGCCTGCTTGAACAGCTTGCCGACGAAATCGCGGGCCTTGGTTTCGTCACCGCCTTGCTTGAGCACATAGCCCCACGCCGACAGGTAGGTGTAGCGGCCGTTGCCCGAGGTTTTCGGGTTGGGCACGATCACTTGCACGCCGTCCTTGAGCAGGTCGGGCCAGTCTTTCAGGGCTTTCGGATTGCCCTTGCGCACGATGAACACGGTGGCCGAGGTGAACGGCGCGCTGTTGTTTGGCAGGCGGGTCACCCAGTTGTCCGGCACCAGCTTGCCATTGTCGGCCAGGGCGTTGATGTCGGTGGCCATGTTCATGGTGATGACATCGGCTGGCAGGCCGTCGATCACCGCCCGCGCCTGCTTGCTCGAGCCGCCGAAGGACATCTGCACGTTGACCTTCTCTTTGTGCTCGGCTTCCCAGTGCTTCTGGAAGGCCGGGTTGTAGTCCTTGTAGAAGTCGCGCATCACGTCGTAGGAAACGTTGAGCAGGGTAGGGGCGGCCTGGGCGAGGTTGCCCAGGGCCAGGCCTGCGGCGAGCAGCGAGGCGGTGAAGAGTTTTTTCACGTTGCTTCCTTGTTATCGAGAAGGTGTTGGCAATTTGCCTGCGACTATAGCGGGTGGGTTTGTGGGGGTTAAAGAACAAAAAAGCCTTTGGTTATATCGTTGGCAGTGCCGGCCTCTTCGCCGGTTGAAACCCCCCCAAAAAAAGCGGCCCTA
>NZ_JBDJLK010000175.1:0-1250 GCF_039673335.1 Pseudomonas sp. TWI929 | reverse complement strand
TGAACTGGTCAAGTAATTTTGGACACCGGTTAAGGTTCATGCCGCTATCTTGAGCTTTTCCTCCATGGCTACCGGTGTTTCATAGCCGTTGTAGCTGTGGAGGCGCTTGAGGTTGTAGCGCATCAGATAAGCCTGGATATCCACTCGTGCCTGCGCTTCGGTCTCGTAACCCTCCGCTGGCATCCATTCTGATTTCAGCGCGCCGAAGAACCGCTCCATGGCGGCGTTATCCCAGCATTGGCCTCGATGGCTCATGCTCTGGTTCAAGTTGTACTCATCGAGTGCGGCCCTGAATTTATGGCTGGCGTACTGACAGCCCTGGTCTGAATGAAACATTACACCAGCCGGCCTGCCTCGCGATTCAGCTGCCATGCGCAGGGCGTTACAAGCTAAATTGGCATCTGCAATCATCGAAAACGCCCAGCCCACTATTCGACGGGCATAGAGGTCAATCACGGCGGCCAGGTACAACCAGCGCCTGCCAACCTGGATGTAAGTCACATCGCCACACCAAACCTCATTGATCGTCGAAACCTTGAAATTGCGCTTCAGCTGATTCTCCGCGATCAATGCTTCTGCCCCCGATGACCGATACCGGTGCGGCCTGCGCTGCTTGCACTTCAGGCCAGCTTCGCGCATTAACCTGCGCACTTTGTATCGCCCCACTTCATGGCCTTCACGTCGCAATTCCTGCACCAGCGTTCGCGAGCCAGAGGCACTTCGCGACGCGTTGAAGTGCTTAACCACCAGCAGACGCAGAGCATCCCTGGCTGGATCTTCGCGCCCTTGCCGTTTGCGCCAGGCGTAGAAGCTGCTGCGCTTGACCCCAAGCACGCGGCAGCAGTCGATAACAGGGTATTGCTCACTCAGCTCGTTGATCAGCGAGAACGATCTTTGGAGTCCCGAAGCAGGAGAGCACTGGCCTTTTTTAGGATTTCGATATCCCGATCTTTTTGCCGAACCAGCGCTTCGAGTTCCTCAATTCGTTGCTGCTCCGGCGTGATCGCTTTGGCTCCGGCTGGCACCTTGCCCGCTCTCTCTTCACGTACCTGCTCAACCCAACGACGAAGGGCCGTAGGCCCCAGCCCAAGGGCCGCGCAGACTTCAGGAACTGACTGGCCACCGTCCAGCACCATTTCGGCAGCTTGGACCTTGTATTCTCTTGAGTAAGATTTACGCACTAATTTTGCCTCCAATTGGGCGCCATCATAGCGCCCGATGAAGGTGTCCAAAATCATTAGGCCAGTTCA
>NZ_JBDJLK010000174.1:0-1310 GCF_039673335.1 Pseudomonas sp. TWI929 | reverse complement strand
GTTGATGTGGATGACTTCGGTGCCGCCACGAACCATGAAGAAAGGCGGCTTCTCGATCACATCGTGACCGATGTTGACGATCAGGTCGGCGGCTTCGACGGCGCGGTGCACGAAGTCACCGGACGACAGCGCGGCGTTGCCGAGGAAGCGCGGGTGGCGCTCGTCGACCACACCTTTACCCATCTGCGTGGTGATGAACGGGATGCCGGTCGTGTCAATCAGTTGCTTGAGGACCTTGGCGGTCATCTTGCGGTTGGCACCGGCGCCGATCACAAGGATCGGGCTGCGGGCTTTTTGCAGTTTTTCCACGGCAGCCTGGATGGCCACGTGCTCGGCCAGCGGGCGGCGGTGCAGGCTGCGTGGGATCGGCAAGGCGTCGGTCTGCTCGGCAGCGATGTCTTCCGGCAGCTCCAGGTGCACGGCACCCGGCTTTTCTTCTTCGGCCAGGCGGAAGGCTTCGCGCATACGGGCCGGGATGTTGTCGGCCGAGGCGAACTGGTGGGTGTACTTGGTGATGGGGTCCATCATGCCGCACACATCAATGATCTGGAAGCGGCCCTGCTTGGACTTCTTGATCGGCTTCTGCCCGGTGATCATCATCATCGGCATGCCACCCAGGTAGGCGTAGGCGCTGGCGGTGACCAGGTTGGTGGCGCCAGGGCCGAGGGTCGACAAGCTGACGCCGGTCTTGCCGGTCAGGCGGCCGTAAGTGGCAGCCATGAAACCTGCAGACTGCTCATGACGGGTCAGTACCAGCTTGATCTTCGACTTGCGCAGGGATTCGAGCAGGTCGAGGTTTTCTTCACCGGGAATGCCGAATACATACTCGACACCTTCGTTTTCCAGGCATTGCACAACGACATCGGCGGCCTTGGCCATCTTGCTTGCTACCTCAAGTGATGGGACGGTGGAAGTCCAGAAATGCGCAGCACGGTACGCTGGCATCGCTCAGCCTGGGGCCAGGAATGCCCCGAAGCAAAGTCTTGACGTAGGGTGAGCGCGGGAAAGTCACGTTCATGTGACGGGAATGTTGTCGCAGCTTGGTGCAACAACACGATCGGTGTGAGAGCGGCTTTAGCCGCGAAGCAGGCGGCGCGGTGGATGGCACCGGCTTTGCCGGTGTTCGCGGCTAAAGCCGCTCCCACAGGGATCTTTGTGGAACCGGGGAGTTTGTGCAGGGCCTGGGATTTTTAGCCCAAAAAGACAAAACCCCTACCTGCATGTGCAGATAGGGGTTTTGCGAAATGAATCTTGACGATGACCTACTCTCACATGGGGAAACCCCACACTACCATCGGCGATGCATCGTT
>NZ_JBDJLK010000173.1:0-1314 GCF_039673335.1 Pseudomonas sp. TWI929 | reverse complement strand
GCCGCTTGTGTCTTGAGAGGGGATTAGAATCTGGAGTGAGAGCGGTGAATGGCAAGCTGAATGCCGGAGGTGCCTTGAGCACGTGTGGGAGCACAAGCTGCCATTCACCGTTCTACTTTGGCGAGAGCCCGAACAGTTGGATGAGGGCCAAATCTCGAACCACAAGCGTGGGCCAAGCCAAAGCTCTCTCACACTGTTGAGTCTAGGAGGTTTTGGCGATGGCTTCCTTCTTGGGTATCGATGTTTCCAGTCTTTCCCTTGATGCACTGGTGCGGCCCCAGGGCATCAAGATCAGCGTGCGCAATGATCCAGCGGGCTTTGAGGAACTGGTGAAGAGCCTTCGAGGGCTCAGCATCAAGCGCATCTTGCTGGAGGCTACAGGCGGCTACGAGCGTGATGTCATGCGCTTTCTCCAGGACGCCAGCTACAAGGTCATACGCGTGAACCCCAAGCGAGCCAGATCGTTCGCGGATTCCTTGGGCATCAAGGCCAAGACCGATGCCATCGACGCCGCAGTGCTGGCCCATTTCGCTGAGGTCATTCCAGACAAGCCAACCCTGAAGACAAGCCCTGAAAGGGCCCTGTTGCGGGAACTCCTTCAGCAGCGTGATCGCCTGGTCCAACAGCGAGATGACGACCGGCGGCGCCTGAAGCAGGCTCAGTCAGCGATGGTCGCCAATTTCCTGAAAACCAATCTTCAGCACTTTGCATCGCAGATAAAGTTGGTGGAGCAAGCGATCAAGCGGCAGGCCACAGTGCTCAACGATGAACGGATTGCCAAACTGGACGAAGTCAAAGGCATCGGGATGGTAACCGCGACCAAGCTGGTAGCGCTCTTGCCGGAACTGGGGCATGTGGAGTCCAGGGAAATAGCCTCTTTGGTCGGTGTGGCCCCCTTCAATCACGACAGCGGAAAGTCCGTGGGCAAGCGCTTTATCTCAGGAGGCCGATTTGAGGTCAGGCGTGCGCTGTACATGGCGTGCCTGGTGGCGGTGAAACATAATCCAACGCTCAAAGCCCGATATGAGGCGCTGCGTGGGCGGGGGAAACTTGCCAAGGTTGCGCTTGTAGCCTGCATGAGAATCTTCATCGTGCGCCTCAACGCGATGCTCAGAACGGGCACGCCGTGGCGGGATGACTTACCGCAGCCTGAAAACATGGCGCAGATCACAGCGTGATCAGTGTGGGAGCGGGTTTACCCGCGAAGAAGACACCGCGGTGGATGGCACGGGCTTCGCCCGTGTTCGCGGGCAAGCCCGCTCCCACAGGGATCGCGCCAGCTTTTAGAAATTGAGCAAGACAGTTGCTCCCACA
>NZ_JBDJLK010000172.1:0-1425 GCF_039673335.1 Pseudomonas sp. TWI929 | reverse complement strand
GTAATGCTGTTCACTTAAGCATTTGAGTCCGAGCCAGGGTTTCTAGAAAATCCGATACCAGCCCCCTGGTATCGGATTTTTTTATGCCCATTCAGCAGCAATTGCTCGACCTCGGCGATCTCTTCAACTTTTCCGACCTCAGCACTTTTACCCAAAACATCCCTATTGAGTGGGTGGCCAGTGCGCTCAGCCTCTCGGCTCAGGCCACTATCCGGCGGCGCCGCCTGCCGAGCGATCAGGTGCTTTGGTTGGTGCTAGGCATGGCACTGTTCCGCGATGAGCCTGTGCATGAGGTGGCCAGACGCCTGAATATTTGTGCTCAAGGCTTGGCCTCCGATCAGCTACTGGCGCGAAGCGGTGTGACCGAGGCACGCAAGCGACTGGGCGCTGATCCGGTCGAGTCCTTGTTCCGCCAGACCGGTAAGCAGTGGGGCTGCGAGCGATACGAGGGTGATACCTGGGGTGGCCTGCAAGTGTTCGCAGTGGACGGCGCATTGCTGCGAACGCCCGATTCGCCTGAGTTGCGAGAGCATTTTGGCTCGGGCAACACCGGCACCGAGCGTCAGACACCGTTCCCGATACTACGCCTCGTTGCGCTGATGAATGTACGTTCCCACGTGATCCTCGACGCCCAGCTCAGCCCTTACCGAGGCAGCGAGATGCGTCTGGCTGAAAGCTTTCTCGGGCAGATTCCAGATGACTCGATCACGTTATTCGATAAGGGCTTTTGGGGCGCCGACCTGCTATTGAGCGTCGCTGAAGGTGGTAGGAATCGCCACTGGTTGACGCCCGCTCGCAAGAATCTGGTCACGGAAGAAGTCGAGCGTTATGGCAAGCACGACCGGCGTGTGCGCATGAAGGTCTCGCCTCAGGCTCGCAAACGAAATCCGGATTTACCCACGCATTGGGAAGTGCGTGAAGTCAGTTATGAAAGCCAGGGACACGTCAGATCGCTACTCACTTCATTGCCTGCCGACCGCTACAGCGCGGACGCGGTGGCCGAGCTGTACCTGGAGCGCTGGGAGATCGAATTGGGCTTTCGGGACATCAAAAGCTCTATGCAACAGAATGCCGTGACGCTGCGCAGCAAAAAAGTCGAGCTGATTTATCAGGAGGTCTGGGGACTCTTGCTGGCCTACAACATCATCCGTCGGGAAGCTAGCCAAGCCGCTATAGCCTTTGGCCGAAAGCCTTCTGACATACGTTTCAAGCCGGCCTGCCAGTACATCGCCGTGCAGTTGATCGTCATGGCCGCGGCCAATCCGGTATCGGCTACAGGCAGAAGGTTGGCTGAGTTGCGGGGAGGTGTGGCGGGGATGTTTCTGGATCACCGTCCAAGGCCAGGAAGGCCAAGGACGGTGAAGATTTCCAAAACCCGGTATCCGGTGGATCGTAAGGCTGCTCCGCTTAAGTGAACAGCATTAC
>NZ_JBDJLK010000171.1:0-1536 GCF_039673335.1 Pseudomonas sp. TWI929 | reverse complement strand
CGCAATGGCGTATTACCGTACACCCCATGATGTGACGGCCCTGCCCGCCTGGCAGGCGCTTCAGCAACACCGCGACGCCATGCAAGGCTTCAGCATGCGCGAAGCGTTCGCCGCCGATGCCAAGCGCTTCGACCAGTTCTCCCTGAGCTCCTGCGGCCTGTTCCTCGACTACTCGAAAAACCTGATTACCGAGCAAAGCCGCGAGCTGCTGGTCAACCTGGCCAACGAAGTGGGCCTGCAGGACGCCATCAAGTCGATGTTCAGCGGCGAAATCATCAACGCCTCCGAAGGCCGCCCGGTGCTGCACACTGCATTGCGCCGCCCCGTGGGTGACAAACTTAGCGTCAACGGCGTGAACGTCATGCCGGAAGTGCACAAGGTGCTCAACCAGATCACCGAACTGGTCGGCCGCATTCACGACGGGCTGTGGCGTGGCTACAGCGAAAAGCCGATCACCGACGTGGTCAACATCGGCATCGGCGGCTCGTTCCTCGGCCCCGAGCTGGTATCCGAAGCGCTGCTGCCCTACGCCCAGCGCGGCGTGCGCTGCCACTACTTGGCCAATATCGACGGCAGTGAGTTCCACGAGCTGTCGGCCAACCTGCGCGCCGAAACCACCCTGTTCATCGTCTCGTCAAAGTCGTTCAACACCCTCGAGACCCTGAAAAACGCCATGGCCGCGCGCACCTGGTACCTGGCCCAGGGCGGCTCGGAAGCCGAGCTATACCGCCACTTCATCGCGGTTTCCAGCAACAAGGCCGCTGCCGTGGCCTTCGGTATTCGCGAAGAGAACATCTTCCCGATGTGGGACTGGGTAGGCGGGCGCTACTCGCTGTGGTCGGCCATCGGTTTGCCAATCGCCCTGGCCATCGGTACCGCCAACTTCAAGGAACTGCTGTCGGGTGCCTACACCATGGACCAGCACTTCCAGACCGCGCCGTTCGACAAGAACATGCCGGTACTGCTGGCCCTGCTGGGCGTGTGGTACGGCAACTTCTGGGGCGCCAGCAGCCACGCGATCCTGCCGTACGACCACTACCTGCGCAACATCACCAAGCACCTGCAGCAGCTGGACATGGAGTCCAACGGCAAGAGCGTGCTGCAGGACGGTAGCCCGGTGAAGACCGAAACCGGCCCGGTGATCTGGGGCGGTGTCGGTTGCAACGGCCAGCACGCCTACCACCAGCTGCTGCACCAAGGCACCCAGCTGATCCCGGCCGACTTCATCGTGCCGGTGGTCAGCTTCAACCCGGTGGCCGACCATCACCAGTGGCTGTACGCCAACTGCCTGTCGCAAAGCCAGGCACTGATGCTGGGTAAAACCCGCGCAGAAGCCGAAGCCGAGCTGCGTGGCAAAGGCCTGAACGAAGCGGACATCGAAAAGCTGGCCCCACACAAGGTGATCCCGGGCAACCGCCCGAGCAACACCCTGGTGGTCGAACGCATCAGCCCACGCCGCCTGGGCGCGCTGGTGGCGATGTATGAGCACAAGGTGTTCGTGCAGAGCGTGATCTGGGGTATCAACGCCTTCGACCA
>NZ_JBDJLK010000169.1:0-2610 GCF_039673335.1 Pseudomonas sp. TWI929 | reverse complement strand
TACAACGTCACCGTGGTTCTCGTGGCCCGGAGTGCTCGGGGTACCCGAGCCTGGCTCGTCGGTCACGGTGGTGCTGACTGGAGTCTTGTCCAGGGTCAGTTGCTCGAACTTGCCGACATCAGCGCCAGTAACGGTACCGATCGACTTGACGATCGCCGGGTTGGTGCCGGTGTAGACGTTGTCCGGGGCAACCACGGTAGTAGTACCCGACGCCGTGTTAGCCGGTACGGTGATGGTGGTCTTGCCGTCACTCAGGGTGAAGGTCAGCTCGCCGTGCTTGTTGATCGGCAGGCCGTCAGCGTTGGTCAGGGTGATGGTGTAGGTGATTACCCCGCCTTCGCTCACGGACTCAGTGGCCGTCAGGGTCGCGACCACTTCGTCGATGGTGTCGGTGACTTCGACAGTCGCCGCGCCGCCGTACTGCAGGTTTTCGAAGCCGGCACCGGTCGCATCAACCGCTTCCTTGATGCCCAGGCTGATCTGGCCAGCGTCGTTGTAGACGTCGTCGCCTTGCTCGGCGTGGGTATACGGTTCGCTGCTGAGTTGACCCGCCTTGATGGTCACCACCGCGTCGTTGCTCAGGGTCACGAGCAGGTCATGATCCAGCACGGTGTTGATGTGCACGGTGAAGGTCGGTTTGACGTTCTCGGCCACCGATTCCTGGTTGGCGGTGATGGTGACCAGTACCACGTCACCCTGGTTCTCGTGGCCTGGGGTGCTCGGGGTACCCGAGCCTGGCTCGTCGGTCACGGTGGTGCTGACCGGAGTCTTGTCCAGGGTCAGTTGTTCGAACTTGCCGACATCAGCGCCGGTCACGGTGTCGATCGCCTTGACGATCGCCGGGTTATTACCGGTGTAGACGTTGTCCGGAGCAGAGACGTTGATCGAGCCGGTAGCGGTGTTGGCCGGCACGGTGATGACCGTCTTGCCGTCACTCAGCGTGAAGGTCAAAGCACCGTGGTTGTTGATCGGCAGACCATCTTTGTTGGTCAGGGTAATGGTGTAGGTGATCTCGCCACCTTCGGTAACCGAAGGGGTCGCAGTCAGCTTGGCCACAACCTCACTGATGGTGTCCGCGATTTCAACGGTAGCCGGGCCACCCAAGGCCAGCTTCTCGAATGTGGCACCCGAAACAGAAGCGTCGGTGACGCTGAGGGTGATGGAGCCGGCATCCTTGATGACGTCATCGCCCTGGGCCGAGGTCTTGTACTCGACTTCGGTTTTACCGGCTTCGATGGTCACGGTGTCGCCATTCGACAGGGTTACGGTCAATGGACGATCCAGCGCCTGGCTAACCTTCACTGTGAAGGAAGGCTGCTGATCTTCGGTCACATCGCCATTACTGACGATGCTTACGGTGACGGTATCGACACTGTCATTGATGACAGTCTGAGCCGGAGTCGGGTTCGGGGTCAGCTGTTCGAAGTTGCCGCCCGTGGCGCCTTCGATGGTCACGCTAACGGTCGAACCGTTGTTGTAGACGTCATTTGCCGGGGTCTGGAAGTCAACGCTGCCCTGGGTCTTGCCGGCTTCAACGGTAATGGTCTGGCCGTTGGACAGAGTCACGGTCACCGGAGTCTGGGCTGGGTTGCTCAGGGTCACGGTGTAAGTGATCACGCCACCTTCGGTGACGCTTGGCGAAGCAGTCAGGGTCGCGGTGGTATTGTCGGTCGAGTCGTTGATCGTCGTCTGGGCCGGAGTCGGGTTCGGCGTCAGTTGCTCGAAGTTGCCACCCGTGGCGCTTTCGATGGTGACGCTAACGGTCGAACCGTTGTTGTAGACGTCGTTCGCCGGGGTCTGGAAATCGACGCTGCCCTGGGATTTACCGGCTTCAACGGTAATAGTCTGGCCATTGGACAGGGTCACGGTCACCGCCGTCTGAGCCGGGTTGCTCAGGGTCACGGTGTAAGTGATCACGCCACCTTCGGTCACCGACGGGCTCGCCGTCAGGGTCGCGGTGGTGTTGTCGGTCGAATCATTGATCGCCGTCTGTGCGGGCGTCGGGTTCGGCGTCAGTTGTTCGAAGTTACCGCCCGTGGCGCTTTCGATGGTCACGCTAACGGTCGAACCGTTGTTGTAGACGTCATTCGCCGGGGTCTGGAAGTCGACGCTGCCCTGGGTCTTGCCGGCTTCAACGGTGATGGTCTGGCCATTGGACAGAGTGACAGTCACCGCCGTCTGCGCCGGATTGCTCAGGGTCACGGTGTAAGTGATCACGCCACCTTCGGTGACGCTTGGCGAAGCAGTCAGGGTCGCGGTGGTATTATCGGTCGAGTCGTTGATCGTCGTCTGGGCCGGAGTCGGGTTCGGCGTCAGTTGCTCGAAGTTGCCACCCGTGGCGCTTTCGATGGTGACGCTAACGGTCGAACCGTTGTTGTAGACGTCGTTCGCCGGGGTCTGGAAATCGACGCTGCCCTGGGTCTTGCCCGCTTCAACGGTGATGGTCTGGCCGTTGGACAGGGTCACGGTCACCGCTGTCTGGGCTGGATTGCTCAGGGTCACGGTGTAAGTGATCACGCCACCTTCGGTGACGCTTGGCGAAGCAGTCAGGGTCGCGGTGGTGTTGTCGGTCGAATCGTTGATCGCGGTTTGGGCCGGGGTCGGGTTCGG
>NZ_JBDJLK010000168.1:0-2972 GCF_039673335.1 Pseudomonas sp. TWI929 | reverse complement strand
AGCAAATTGCTTGGGTGTTATATGGTCAAGCCTCACGGGCAATTAGTATTGGTTAGCTCAACGCCTCACAGCGCTTACACACCCAACCTATCAACGTCGTAGTCTTCGACGGCCCTTTAGGGGATTCAAGATCCCAGTGAGATCTCATCTTGAGGCAAGTTTCCCGCTTAGATGCTTTCAGCGGTTATCTCTTCCGAACATAGCTACCCGGCAATGCCACTGGCGTGACAACCGGAACACCAGAGGTTCGTCCACTCCGGTCCTCTCGTACTAGGAGCAGCCCCTCTCAAATCTCAAACGTCCACGGCAGATAGGGACCGAACTGTCTCACGACGTTCTAAACCCAGCTCGCGTACCACTTTAAATGGCGAACAGCCATACCCTTGGGACCGGCTTCAGCCCCAGGATGTGATGAGCCGACATCGAGGTGCCAAACACCGCCGTCGATATGAACTCTTGGGCGGTATCAGCCTGTTATCCCCGGAGTACCTTTTATCCGTTGAGCGATGGCCCTTCCATACAGAACCACCGGATCACTAAGACCTACTTTCGTACCTGCTCGACGTGTTTGTCTCGCAGTCAAGCGCGCTTTTGCCTTTATACTCTACGACCGATTTCCGACCGGTCTGAGCGCACCTTCGTACTCCTCCGTTACTCTTTGGGAGGAGACCGCCCCAGTCAAACTACCCACCATACACTGTCCTCGATCCGGATAACGGACCTGAGTTAGAACCTCAAAGTTGCCAGGGTGGTATTTCAAGGATGGCTCCATGAGAACTGGCGTCCCCACTTCAAAGCCTCCCACCTATCCTACACAAGCAAATTCAAAGTCCAGTGCAAAGCTATAGTAAAGGTTCACGGGGTCTTTCCGTCTAGCCGCGGATACACTGCATCTTCACAGCGATTTCAATTTCACTGAGTCTCGGGTGGAGACAGCGCCGCCATCGTTACGCCATTCGTGCAGGTCGGAACTTACCCGACAAGGAATTTCGCTACCTTAGGACCGTTATAGTTACGGCCGCCGTTTACCGGGGCTTCGATCAAGAGCTTCGCTTGCGCTAACCCCATCAATTAACCTTCCGGCACCGGGCAGGCGTCACACCCTATACGTCCACTTTCGTGTTTGCAGAGTGCTGTGTTTTTAATAAACAGTCGCAGCGGCCTGGTATCTTCGACCGGCATGGGCTTACGGAGCAAGTCCTTCACCCTCGCCGGCGCACCTTCTCCCGAAGTTACGGTGCCATTTTGCCTAGTTCCTTCACCCGAGTTCTCTCAAGCGCCTTGGTATTCTCTACCTAACCACCTGTGTCGGTTTGGGGTACGGTTCCCAGTTATCTGAAGCTTAGGAGCTTTTCTTGGAAGCATGGTATCAACCACTTCGTCGCCTAAAGGCAACTCGTCATCAGCTCTCGGCCTTGAAATCCCGGATTTGCCTAAGATTTCAGCCTACCACCTTAAACCTGGACAACCAACGCCAGGCTGGCCTAACCTTCTCCGTCCCTCCATCGCAATAACTGGAAGTACAGGAATATTAACCTGTTTTCCATCGACTACGCTTTTCAGCCTCGCCTTAGGGACCGACTAACCCTGCGTCGATTAACGTTGCGCAGGAAACCTTGGTCTTTCGGCGTGCGAGTTTTTCACTCGCATTGTCGTTACTCATGTCAGCATTCGCACTTCTGATACCTCCAGCAAGCTTCTCAACTCACCTTCACAGGCTTACAGAACGCTCCTCTACCGCATCATCATAAGATGATACCCGTAGCTTCGGTGCATGGTTTGAGCCCCGTTACATCTTCCGCGCAGGCCGACTCGACTAGTGAGCTATTACGCTTTCTTTAAAGGGTGGCTGCTTCTAAGCCAACCTCCTAGCTGTCTAAGCCTTCCCACATCGTTTCCCACTTAACCATGACTTTGGGACCTTAGCTGACGGTCTGGGTTGTTTCCCTTTTCACGACGGACGTTAGCACCCGCCGTGTGTCTCCCATGCTCGGCACTTGTAGGTATTCGGAGTTTGCATCGGTTTGGTAAGTCGGGATGACCCCCTAGCCGAAACAGTGCTCTACCCCCTACAGTGATACATGAGGCGCTACCTAAATAGCTTTCGAGGAGAACCAGCTATCTCCGAGCTTGATTAGCCTTTCACTCCGATCCACAGGTCATCCGCTAACTTTTCAACGGTAGTCGGTTCGGTCCTCCAGTCAGTGTTACCTAACCTTCAACCTGCCCATGGATAGATCGCCCGGTTTCGGGTCTATACCCAGCGACTAAACGCCCTATTAAGACTCGCTTTCGCTACGCCTCCCCTATTCGGTTAAGCTCGCCACTGAATATAAGTCGCTGACCCATTATACAAAAGGTACGCAGTCACCTAACAAAGTAGGCTCCCACTGCTTGTACGCATACGGTTTCAGGTTCTATTTCACTCCCCTCTCCGGGGTTCTTTTCGCCTTTCCCTCACGGTACTGGTTCACTATCGGTCAGTCAGTAGTATTTAGCCTTGGAGGATGGTCCCCCCATATTCAGACAAAGTTTCTCGTGCTCCGTCCTACTCGATTTCATTGATAAGAGATTTTCGTGTACGGGGCTATCACCCACTATGGCCGCACTTTCCAGAGCGTTCCACTAATCTCAAATCAACTTAAGGGCTGGTCCCCGTTCGCTCGCCACTACTAAGGGAATCTCGGTTGATTTCTTTTCCTCAGGGTACTTAGATGTTTCAGTTCCCCTGGTTCGCCTCTTGCACCTATGTATTCAGTACAAGATACTCAGCTTATGCTGAGTGGGTTCCCCCATTCAGAGATCTCTGGATCACAGTCTGTTTGCCGACTCCCCAAAGCTTATCGCAGGCTACCACGTCTTTCATCGCCTCTGACTGCCAAGGCATCCACCGTATGCGCTTCTTCACTTGACCATATAACCCCAAGCAATCTGGTTATACTGTGAAGACGACATTCGCCGAAAATTCGCAT
>NZ_JBDJLK010000167.1:0-3229 GCF_039673335.1 Pseudomonas sp. TWI929 | reverse complement strand
AAGAAGACACCGCGGTGGATGGCACGGGCTTCGCCCGTGTTCGCGGGCAAGCCCGCTCCCACAGGGATCGCGCCAGCTTTTAGAAATTGAGCAAGACAGTTGCTCCCACATGGACCGCATCAGCAAGCAGCGTTCATATAACGTTCAAGCCTGCTGGCTATATCCAATCTGTCTTGCCCACCGGCTACTGCCGCTTGCCGCTTAGCCTGCCAAGCGCGTAGCGTTTTGCACCTATCCCTGAATCCAAGGCGCGTACACCGCCAGAAGGACCTCGGCCGCGCGCAACAAGAAGGCGCAGACCATGAGCACCCCTTTGGATACCAATGCCCTCAAAGCCCGTCAGCAAGCTGCCTGGGCCAGCGGCGACTACGCGGTAATCGGCACCACCCTGCAACTGGTTGGCGAACGCCTGGCCGAAGCCTGCGACCTGCGCTGGGACGAGCAGGTGCTGGATGTCGCCGCGGGCAACGGCAACGCCACCTTGGCCGCCGCTCGGCGCGGCTGTCGCGTCACCTCCACCGACTATGTGCCCGATCTGCTCAAGCGCGGCGAAGAACGGGCACGGGCCGAGCACCTCAACGTGACGTTTCAGGCTGCCGATGCCGAAGCGCTGCCGTTTGCTGATGGCACCTTCGATGCGGTGCTTTCCACCTTCGGTGTGATGTTCGCCCCCGACCAGGCTCAGGCCGCGCGCGAACTGGCTCGGGTGTGCCGGCCCGGCGGCCGCATCGGCCTGGCCAACTGGACCCCGCAAGGCTTCGTCGGGCAGATGTTCAAGACCCTCGGCCGGCATGTGCCGCCACCAGCCGGAGCCTTGCCACCTTCGCGCTGGGGCGATGAGGAACAGTTGCGAGTGATGTTCGAGGGCGCGCTTGGCAAACTGCAGGTCAGCCGCCAGCAGTTCAACTTCCGCTACCGCTCGGCGGCGCATTTCATCGAGGTGTTCCGTACCTGGTATGGGCCGGTGCACAAGGCGTTTGCCTCGTTGGAGCCGGAGGCGGCCGGGGCGCTGGAAAGGGACCTGACCCAGTTGTTGGATGAGAGCAATGTCGCTGGCCCTTCGTCGTTGGTGGTGCCGAGTGAATACCTTGAGGTAGTGGTCATTCGGGGTTAGCAGGCGCTCCTTCGAAGGCCTCGGCGGGTGGTGGCGCTGCGCGGACATTGAAAACCTTGCAGACGAAGTACCAAGCGATGGCGACCGTAAGGTTGTAAGGGAACAGCACGGCCCAGAACGGCAATTGCCAGTTCTTTTTGCCCTGCATTTCACCGGGTTCGCCGGTTCGCCAGGGGGCGTAGTGGCGCCAGGCTTCGGCCGGGGTCAGGCAGATGGCGTGCAGTGGCTTGTGCCACCAATTGGGTTCGCCAGGCGGCGGAAGTTTGTCCGGGCCGTGGTCCATGAAATGGCGGAGGTACTCCCAAACTTCGGCTACGTATTGGGTGTCGGACTCGGTGGGTTCGTTGCTGTCGACCCAGAGGCAGTCTTTTTGGTGCAGGCTGCCGTCCTCTCGGCGAGGGGCGAAGGCTAGGGCATAGCTCGTGCTAAAGGAGGAACCACCGAATTCCCTGCGTTTGAACAAGCCGCCTCGGATGTTGTGCCAGTCAAAGGCAAACACCTTTCCTATTCGTTTGTAATAGATTTTTTTCGTTAGCCTGTTCAGGTAGATATCTGAGAGATTTTTTATGAAGAATATTCTGTAGGCTAAAAAAGGTGTAAAAATAAACGGCAAAATAATCTGCATAGTAAGAAATGCATAGGCGCCATCAAGTTCATAATTTGTCGAGTCATTTAGAAGGTGGGGATAGGCAAAAATAGCTATGGCTATACACATTGCGGTGTACATCTTGCCCATGAATACAGAGTCAGTAACCCATGGGTTTCGCAAGCGCAGAAGAGAACTAGTTGTGCTAACCAGTTGTCCTGAAATTTTTGGATTTATGTTGGTTTTTGTTTGGTGGTTGAATAACCATATGGTTGCCATAAGATTATCTCTCGATAAAGAAGTCAGCTTTGGAGTTGGTAGAGGTAGCCAAGCAGTGATTCAGGTGGTAGTTGATTGACAAATTTGCGTTTCTGGCTTTTTCTCTGTGAGTCTTGTAGTGCAGTACGATGCCTGCGGGAGTGATATAGCAGTCTGGTGTGGTCGTGAGTGTTGTAGAGTTCCCGTCGGTGTCTTCGATTCTTAGTGTGCCAGACCATTCGCTTTGCCCGATCATAAAATTGGGTAGTAGTATGGTGAATTCTATCGTGGGCACGTCCTCGGATACTTGGCTATGTATAATTGTTGCCCAGTCCGGCGTTGGCCATTGGCTGTTGGTGCTAAGTCTTGTTGTGAGCGCTTCCAGGCTGAGTCGCGTTGACTGCTCTAGTGAAAGTGCTATTGGGGCATACGTCTCAGCATGCCATGATTCCATTTCTTCAATAATGCTGGCGAAGCGAGGAAGCCTATTTTGAAAGTCTAGGGTCAAGCTGGGCCGGATTTCTCCATCATTTTCTCTAGCTCCAAAAATACACCTGCTTGCCCATAGTTCTATCGGGGTGTGCAAGCGCTCATGCGCTTTAGAATAGAGATATAGCCCTGCGACTATTAGTGCGGCCCCCGTCAACACGATTCCCGCTGCAGCCCAACCTGCAAAAGGTATAAGGAATGTCGGGCCGGCGATGGCTAGGCTTCCCTCTAACATAAGGGCGGAACCTATGGCAGTTGTTGCGCCACCAGTTATGTTATACAAGCCGGAAGTCGAATCGCCGTTTTGTGATTGACGCCGTCCTTTGGTGAAATCAGATAGAAGACCCGAAAATATCGCCGGGTAGCCTGATGCTCTTGTGAACAGATGACTACCTAATAGATTTAGAATTCCGTTGCTAAAGCCCATGCCCGGCGCCGTAGCGCTTAATCTCAACATTACGGCTTTCTGTGCTGCCCGTACGCTGACTAATGTGGCTGCCGCTGCACCCATCACGCCGAAGACCGACGCAGCGAAGCCTGCGGTGTATTCCAGGGCATCGCTCTGCTGCACGCTGTTGTAGGCGGTCTTGAGCGATAACACGTTGAACCACAGCATTCCTGCATTCAATCCACCGCCACCGCCCGCTGTCAGTAACCCGAGGAAGTTGGGTTTCACGCGCGCGGTGGTGGTCAGTTCGATGGACACCGTCCGGCTTCCGGAGATACGCAGTTCTTTCATCTCCTCAACCTGCGCCATGCCGCTCTTCAAATACTTCTGTACC
>NZ_JBDJLK010000166.1:0-3279 GCF_039673335.1 Pseudomonas sp. TWI929 | reverse complement strand
GCTTTGCAGCCCTTTCGCGACACAAGGCCGCTCCCACAACAGTCCATGCAAGCAGATGCGGAACCTCGGGGCGGCTTGCGACTCGAATCTTCACCTTCGCACCGCCCTTCGCGGGCAAGCCCGCCCCTACAGGCCCCTTGAGCGGCCGTCGGGGCTCGGGTAATGTCGAGTCATTGCACAGGACAGAGCACGCCCATGACCTCCAAGCTGGAACAACTCAAGCAGTTCACCACCGTGGTCGCCGACACCGGGGACCTGGACGCCATCACCCGCCTGAAACCGGTCGATGCCACCACCAACCCGTCGCTGTTGCTCAAGGCCGCCGCCATCCCTGGCTATGCCGACTTGCTCAAGCAGGTGAAGGCCGATGCCAAGGGTAATGTCGACCTGGCCTGCGACAAGTTTGCAGTGGCCGTGGGTTCGGGCATTCTCAAGGTCATCCCGGGGCGTATCTCTACCGAAGTGGATGCACGCCTGTCGTTCGATGAACCGGCCCTGCTGGCCAAGGCGCGCAAGCTGATCGAGCTGTACGAGGCGGCAGGTGTTGGCCGCGACCGCGTACTGATCAAGCTGGCCTCCACCTGGGAAGGCATCCGCGCCGCCGAGAAGCTGGAGAAGGAAGGCATCCAGACCAACCTCACCCTGCTGTTCTCCTTCGCCCAGGCCCAGGCCTGCGCCGATGCCGGGGTGTTCCTGATTTCGCCGTTCGTGGGCCGTATCTACGACTGGTTCAAGAAAAGCACCGGCAAGGAATACGTGGGCGCCGAGGACCCGGGCGTGCAGTCGGTCACGCGTATCTACAACTACTACAAGGCCAATGGCTACAACACCGTGGTCATGGGCGCCAGCTTCCGCAATATCGGCCAGATCGAGCAGCTGGCCGGCTGCGACCGCCTGACCATCAGCCCGGAACTGCTGCAGCAGCTGAGCGACGACCAGGGCGAACTGCCGCGGGTGCTGAAGCCGGGCAATGCCGGCGAGGCCAAGCAGCCGCTGAACGAAAGCCAGTTCCGCTGGGCGATGAACGAAGATGCCATGGGCACCGAGAAGCTGGCCGAAGGCATTCGCCAGTTTGCGCGGGACCAGGAGAAGCTGGAGAAGTTGATGGCTGAAAACGCCTGATACATTTCGGGTTTGCCTGACGGGCGGAAAGTGTTCAGCATTTTCCGCCCGTTTTGTTTTACATGGCCTTAGTTGTGTATTGAATTCAAGGGCCTCTTCGCGGGCACGCCCGCTCCCACAGGGGATCTCCGCAGTGTTCGAAAGCGGCGCTGTACCTGTGGGAGCGGGCGTGCCCGCGAAGAGGCCCGCATAACCACCCGAGCTGTCGATGACCTCCTCTACCCCGCTGCCCCTCGTACTCGCCGGCCCGGTCCTGCGCCGCCTGGAACCCCAGCGCCTGGCCATCTGGCTGGTCGCCACCCAACCGCTGCAACCCGAGTTCATCTGCCCGGCAAGCGAGGCGCAGCTCGATTGCCAGGTGGTCGCGGTGGGCCAGCACGCCTACGTTCACCTGCTGGACATCCATTTCAGCCGCCCGCTGCCGCGTAACAAGCAGCTCGACTACGACCTGCTCATCAACGGCCAGGGCATCGCCGACTGGGCGCCGCACCTGCTCTACCCCGGCACCCAGCGCCCAAGCCTGGTGCTGCGCGATCGCCTCGACCATGTGCTGCACGGTTCCTGCCGCAAGCCGCATCACCCGGCTGTGGATGGCCTGCTGTGCGCCGACCGCTTGTTGCAGGCCTGCAAAAGCCCCGAACACCGCCCGGCCGTGCTGCTGATGACCGGCGACCAGGTTTACGCCGACGATGTCGCCGGCCCCATGCTGCGTGCCATCCACACCCTGATCGCGCGCCTGGGCCTGGTCGACGAACAGCTGGATGGCGCAGTGGTGCCCGACAGCCAGGCGTTGTACCAACACCCGGCCAGCTACTACCACCGCGCCGACCTGCTGCCGGCGCAGGAACATAACGAAACCCTGCGCGAGCGCTTTTTCGGCGGCAAGCGCAAGCCGATCTTCTCGTCCAGCAATGCCGACAACCACCTGGTGACCTTCGCCGAGGTCATGGCCATGTATCTGCTGGTGTGGTCGCCGGTGCCTTGGCAGCTGGTGAACACAGACATGCCCAGCGGCCTCAGCGACCAGCGCCAGGCCCGTTACCGGCAGGAGCTGCCGCTGATCCAGGCGTTTGCTGGCAACCTTGGCCAGGTAGCACGGGTGATGGCCCACCTGCCCTGCCTGATGATCTTCGACGACCACGACATCACCGACGACTGGAACCTCTCGGCGCAGTGGGAAGAAACCGCCTACGGTCACCCGTTCTCGCGGCGGATCATCGGTAACGCCCTGCTCGGCTACCTGCTGTGCCAGGCCTGGGGCAATGATCCGGACGGTTGCAAAGCACTGATCGGGCAATGCCAGGCGCTGAACAGCCAGGCCCAGGACGAGCTGATCGGCGAGCTGTTGCGCTTCCAGGGCTGGCAGTACAGCCTGCCCACTGACCCGCCCTTGCTGGTGCTCGACACCCGCACCCGCCGCTGGCGTAGCGAAAGCAGCCTGGCCAAACCGTCCGGCCTGCTCGACTGGGAGGCGTTGAGCGAGCTGCAGCAAGCACTGCTCGACCACCCCTCGGCAATCATCGTGTCACCCGCACCGATTTTTGGCGTGAAGCTGATCGAAACGGTGCAGAAGGTATTCAGCTGGCTGGGCTATCCGCTACTGGTGGATGCCGAGAACTGGATGGCCCACCGCGGCGCGGCGCAGGTCATCCTCAACATCTTCCGTCACTCACGCACGCCGGGGCACTACGTGGTGCTGTCCGGGGATGTGCATTACTCGTTCGTCTATGAAGTGCTGATCCGCCATCGCCAGCGCAGCCCGCACTTGTGGCAGGTGACCAGCAGCGGTATCAAGAACGAGTTTCCCCGGCGTTTGCTGGATGTACTCGACCGGCTGAACCGCTGGCTGTATGCGCCGCGTTCGCCGCTTAACTGGTTTACCAAGCGCCGCGAGATGGAGGTGGTACCGCGCACGCCCAGCCATAGCAAGGCGGGGGAACGGCTGTGGAATGGTGCGGGGTTGGGGCAGGTGTTCTTTGATGAACAGGGGCGGCCGGCACGGGTGTATCAGCTGGATGCGGGTGGGGGTGAGGCTACCGAGTTTGTTGGCCGACAGTAGTCAGCCGAGGGGCAAACTGCTGCCTGTACTGGCCTCTTCGCGGGCTTGCCCGCTCCCACAGGTACTGCGTCGCTCTCAAGGGCCGCGCTGTCCCTGTG
>NZ_JBDJLK010000165.1:0-3486 GCF_039673335.1 Pseudomonas sp. TWI929 | reverse complement strand
GGCAGCTTGGACCTTGTATTCTCTTGAGTAAGATTTACGCACTAATTTTGCCTCCAATTGGGCGCCATCATAGCGCCCGATGAAGGTGTCCAAAATCATTAGGCCAGTTCACTTTAGCCGCGAACACCGGCAAAGCCGGTGCCATCCACCGCGTTGCCTGATTCGCGGGTAAACCCGCGCCTACAATTAGAACGCGTCAGTCCTTCAGCGGCGCAGCTCAGTAGCGAACTGCGCAGCCTTCAACTGCAGCTGCGCAGGCCCGCCCCAGAACGCGCCGTGGCGCACGATCACGCGCTCATGGATGGCAGCCGCCACCGCCGCCGCTGCATTCGGTGCCTTGAACAGCACGAAGCTGGCTTCGTTGCCAACCTTCAAGCCGTAATCCTGCTTGCCCATCACCCCGGCACTGGCCACGGTTGCCATCTCCAGCGCCACCCGCAGTTCCTCGTCGGTGTTGAACCCCGAGCGATAACTGATCAGCATCGCCCGTTGCAGCATGTCGCCATTGCCATATGGCCACCAGGCGTCCTGGATGTTGTCGTTGCCGGTGAACACCCGCACCCCGCCGGCACGCAGGCGCAGCACCGGTGGGAAGGCGTGCTCGCCGGGGGCGTTGGTCATGATCGATATGCCGGCACCGGCCAGCACTTCGGCGGTGCGGTCGACCACAGCGTCGGGTACGTCACCCAGGCCATAGGCGTGGCTGACGGCCACCAGGCCTTGCATGCCCAATGCCTGGGTGCGTGCGGCGATGCGTTCGAGTTGGGCAATGCAGATGTCGCCTGGCTCGTGCAGGTGGATATCAACCTTCACGCCATGGCGGTCGGCAATGCCGAACACGATGTCCAGCTGGGCTTCGGCGTCGCCGTCGAGGGTGGTCGGGTCGATGCCGCCGACCACTTGCACGCCTTCGCGCACGGCCGATTCCATTACTTCAGCGGTGCCGGGGCAGGTCACCACGCCGGCCTGGGGGAAGGCCACCAGCTCGATGTCGATCAGCGCTTTCCACTTGTCGCGGGCTTCGAGAATGGCGCGCAGGTTGCTCAGGCCGGTGGTGGCGTCCACGTCCACATGGCAGCGCATGGCCAGGGTGCCGTACGAGGCGGCCTGGCCGATCAGCGCGTCGGCGCGTTGGACGATTGGTGGGGCGCTGGCGAGTTCGTGTTTTTCCACGGCCAGGCGCTCGCGCAGGCTGGCGACGGGCTGGTGTGGGCGCCAGCGGTCGCCGACGAAGCTCTTGTCTAGGTGGATGTGACCGTCGACGAAGCCCGGCAGCACCAGCAGGCCTTCAAGGTCGACGGTCTCGCGGGCCGGGGTGCTGGCGCGCTGCGGGCCGATGTGGCTGATGCGCCCGTTGGTTACGGCAATGTGCAGGGGCAGGCCATCGGCGTCGATGGCATTGATGAACTCACGGTCGTTCATGATTGGGCCTTTTTACTGAGGCTTGGGTGACGCCCCACGGTAGGGAGGATGCGGGCATGTCACAAATTAATTATCAGGATCGATTGCAGTGCATTTCTTGATGCAGGTGAAGCCAGTGCGCCTGCATTAAAAAGCCCACTGAAGTCGATTCCGATAATTAACTTTCAAAGCCTGCATTCTCGGCCCAGGATTGCCCACGAGACCCGCCCGGCCGCCAGCTACGGTGCCTTCCAGGGCAGGTCGCCATACACAATAAAAACAAATGCCGTGTCGGGGTCCCCCATGATCAATGATTCCAAGCTGCTGCGTGCCGCGCTGATTTTCATTGCCTGTACTTCCTTCATTGTCTGTGGCGTGCAGCCCATCTTCATGGGCCTGGTCACGGAGCAGATGCACCTGTCACTCGACCAGCAGGGCTGGGTGGTGTCGGTGGAGATGATCGGCATGACCGTGGGTACGTTGCTGTGCCCGCTGCTGATGAAGCGCCACGGCGGGCGCAGCCTGTGCCTGCTGGTTGGCGCCCTGTGCGTGGTGTTGAGCATTGCCACGGCCTTTGCCAATACCAACGCGATGTTGTTGATCGTGCGCCAGGCGGCCGGCACCTGTGCGGGGCTGGTGTATGCCTATGCGGTGTCCACGCTGGGCCGCTTGCCCAACCAGGACCGTTCGTTCGGGCTGATGCTGTTGCTGCAAACGCCGGAGTACTCGCTGTTTTCTGCGGCGTTGCCGTTGCTTGCCGCGCAAAGCGGCACGGTAACCGCCTTGTGTGCGTTCGGCCTGTGGTACCTGCTGATTTGCGGCGCCAGCCTGGTGCTGCCGCGTCGTCCAGCAACGTCGTTGGCCTGTGGCGAAGGCTCGCCCGCCCAGGGTGGTTCGGCGCGTACAGGGCGCACGGCGCTGGTGGGCATGCTGTTCATGCAGATTGCCATCTATTGCGTGTGGGGTTTCATCGACCAGCTGGCACGTGACCAGGGCATCGACGGCGTCGATATCGGCTGGGCGTTCGGCCTGTCGGCCATTGGCGGCCTGCCAGGTGCGGGGCTGCCGAGCTTGCTGGGGGCGCGGGTCAACCGCCAGCTGATGATTGCCGTGGGGTTGGTGGCGGTGTTCATCTCCATCGCCATGCTCACCGGCTATACCCGCACGCCGATGCAGTTGTTCGTGGCGTTGCTGCTGATCAACTTTGGCTGGGTGCTGTCGTTGTCGTACTACATGGCGTTGATCACCACCAATGACCCAACCGGCAAGCTCACGCCGTTGGTCAGTATCACCTTGATGGGGGCGGCAGCGGTGACACCAGCGCTGATTGCCCTACTGGTGGAGGGGTCTAACCAGCAGCTGATCTTCCTGCTGGGGACGGGGGCGTTGGTGATTGCGTTTGCTGTTACCTGCTTGGGCGTGGGGAGCAAGGAGATGCGCAGCAAGGTGGCTTGCTGAGTCCCGCGCTGCCTTCGGCTTGCACACATAACTACCGCCGCAGCGTTGCCCTACAGGTTGTGATGATGCCTTTCCACCAAGGAGAGGCTCAGGATGCCAGCCCCCACACGTTCCGAAGGCTCCATCGATACCTTGATCGCCAGCCGGCTGCCCGGGTGGCTGACGCAGGCCTCAGCGCCCCGCCTGCTTGAATTGCATGACTGTTTGCGTGAGCAACAGGCCGTGCAGCAACGTCTGAAGGTATTGTTTGGCAGCCGCAGCGCCGCACAACTTCAGCGATGGCGAAGCCAGGTCATTGGGGCTGATGGACCAATCGAGGCTGCTGGATGTCCAGGGCAAAACCTTACCCATGGCGGCCAGGGCCTTTGCCGGGCGTTGCCGCATGCTCGACCTCGGTGGGCAGTACCAGGCCTACCTCAAACAACAGATGCTGACACCGAGTGTTGCAACGCTGCTGGAGCAAGGCCAGCGCCGGCAGGCTTATGATCGGCACCCGAGCTAACCCTGCCCTGTAGATGATGCTTGTACCGGCCTCGTATCGGCGTTATCCGCGAAGAGGGCCGCCAAATGCAAACCGGTTTTTTAGGGTTTTTTTTGAAATGAGATGGGGGGGGGGCGAAAATTGGC
>NZ_JBDJLK010000164.1:0-3537 GCF_039673335.1 Pseudomonas sp. TWI929 | reverse complement strand
AGAAGACACCGCGGTGGATGGCACGGGCTTCGCCCGTGTTCGCGGGCAAGCCCGCTCCCACAGGGATCGCGCCAGCTTTTAGAAATTGAGCAAGACAGTTGCTCCCACAAGAAGTCCGTGCGGGCCAGCTGACGGGTGCAACACAGCAGCCCTGCAACACCGGCAAGCGGGCGCTTGCCGGCCGGCTGCGCCGATCACTTGATCAGCGGCACACCACTCAGCTTCTGCAGCTCGTCAAAGTCGATATCCGCGCAAATCTCAACCACTTTCAGCCCTTCAGCCGTCACTTCCAGCACGGCCAGGTCGGTGTAGATACGGCTAACGCAACCAATACCGGTCAGCGGGTAGGTGCACTCGGGCACCAGTTTGCTTTCGCCAGTCTTGGTCAGGTGGTCCATCATCACGAACACCTGGCGGGCGCCAGTGGCCAGGTCCATCGCGCCGCCCACGGCTGGGATCGAACCTTCGGCGCCGGTGTGCCAGTTGGCCAGGTCGCCTTTCACCGACACCTGGAAGGCGCCCAGTACGGCGATGTCCAGGTGGCCGCCGCGCATCATCGAGAACGAGTCGGCATGGTGGAAGAAGGCGCCACCGGTCAGCAGGGTCACGTGCTGCTTGCCGGCGTTGATCAGGTCATCGTCTTCCTCGCCCGGCGCCGGGCTTGGGCCCATGCCCAGCAGGCCGTTCTCGCTGTGCAGGAACACTTCCTTGTCGCCCAGGTAGTTGGCCACCAGGGTCGGTGCGCCGATGCCCAGGTTTACGTACGCGCCTTCCTGGATGTCTGCGGCCACGCGCTGGGCCATCTCGGTGCGGGAGAGCTTTTTGGTGATGGTCATGGCAGGCCTCAGACAGCTTTGGCAAGCGAAGAAGCGCCAGCGCCGGTAACGGCGACCACGCGCTGGACGAAAATACCCGGGGTAATGATGTGCTCCGGGTCCAGTTCACCGAGTTCGACAACCTGGTCAACTTGGGCGATGGCCGTCTTGGCGGCCATGGCCATGATCGGGCCAAAGTTGCGCGCGGCCTTGCGGTAGGTCAGGTTGCCCCAACGGTCGCCCTTGTGCGCCTTGATCAGCGCGAAGTCGGCGTGCAGCGGCATTTCCAGTACGTACATGCGGCCGTCGATTTCACGGGTTTCCTTGCCTTCGGCCAGCAATGTGCCGTAGCCGGTCGGCGAGAAGAACGCACCAATGCCCGAGCCCGCTGCGCGAATGCGCTCGGCCAGGTTGCCTTGCGGTACCACTTCCAGCTCGATCTTGCCGGCACGGTACAGTTCGTCGAACACGTAGGAGTCGGACTGGCGCGGGAACGAGCAGATCACCTTGCGCACGCTGCCCGCCATGAGCAAGGCGGCCAGGCCGATCTCGCCATTGCCGGCGTTGTTGCTGATGATGGTCAGGTCGCGGGCACCGGTTGCGATCAGGCCATCGATCAGCTCGGACGGCATGCCGGCAGTACCGAAGCCACCGACCATGATGGTCGACCCGTCGGTGATTCCTTCCACCGCGCTGGCGATGGACTCAAACGTTTTATTGATCAAGGCGAGCTCCTGGTTGTTCCTGGAGTTGTGGTTGTCGGGCTGGCCGGAGCGCGTGAAGCGATGGGGCCTGTCAGCACTTGAAATTGTTTGCTGACTTTCGCTATAGCGTGCCGCAAGATGGGGCAACAGTAGAGAGGCTTTGGCTGAATTTGTGCGATTATCGAACTGTTGTGCGATGTGCGAGCAGTTTTGGCGGCTATTTGTCCAGGCTGTGGTGGTGCTGCAGAACAGTGCGCAGAAGGTGAGGGTGGATGCCGGCAAGCTGGAGAAGCTGGTGCGGCAGTTCGAGATCAGTGGTGATGGCGACCGGGCTGTGCAGGCCTGACGATTTTGTTGCGAATCGGCATATCTCGGCCATTCTTCAAACATTCTGCCAAGCAAGCGCCACAGGGGAATCAAGGATGTCTTCATACCGTCACGCACGCGTACTGCTGCTGGGTGCTGCCGCACTAGCGCTCGCAGCCTGTGCCAACATCGATGTCAAGACCACCGAGTACGTAGGCGCCCCGCATGCGGCGCCAACCCAGGCCAGCAATGTGGAAATCCTGCGTACCGAACCCACCAAACCCCATGTGCGGCTGGGCGAGATCGTGGTCAGCGCCAGTACCGAACCGGCACCCTCGGCCACCGAAATCGAACAGAAGCTGCGCGTGGAAGCCGCAAAGATCGGCGGCGATGCCGTAGTCGTGGTGTATGACCGGATCCAGCCGGTGGCGGCGTATGTCAACGGCCCACTGTGGAACCGGGATATCGAGGCCGTCGAGGGGCGCAAGCTGCAGGGTGTGGTCATCCGCTATACCCGTTGACTTGTGCATGCGTACAAAGCCCCCCCGCACGAGGGCAATGCGTCATGCAACCAAGCTTCAGGCATCATGTACTCAGCCCCATCCTGAAAAGCTGAACCCGTCGAATGTCTGAATCCAGTAAACCCAACCGCGCCATCTACGACCTGGATATGCTCCGCACCGTGGTCATGGTGGCCGACTGCGGCAGTTTCACCACCGCCGCCGCGCGCCTGCATTCCACCCAGTCCACGGTCAGCCAGAAGGTGCGCCGGCTGGAAGAAATGGTCGGCCACCAGTTGCTCGACCGCAGCAACCGCGAGGTGCACCCGACCGATGCCGGGGAAACCCTGCTGGGTTATGCGCGGCACCTGTTGGCAGTCAGCAGCCAACTGACCGAAGCCATGTCGGGCGGGGTAACGGTGACCGTGCGCATCGGCCTGCCGGACGATTTTGTTGCGGGCAAGACGATGCAGGCGCTGGCCGCGTTCAACCGGCGCAACCCGACGGTGAAGCTGGAAATTACCGGTGGCCTGAGCCGGGACTTGATGAGCAGCTACGACCGTGGCGATCTGGACCTGGTGCTGATCAAGCAGCGCCGGCATAGCCGCGAGGCCAATGCTTGCCAGCCAGAGTGCATCGAGTGGGTCGACAGTGCGCAATACCCGTGTTTTGCCCAGGACCCGATCCCGCTGGTGACCTTTCCGCCGCGGGGGTTGTACCGGGACGACATGATCAGCGCGGTTGAGGCCATGGGGCGCAGTTGGCGGATTGCTTTTACCAGTTCGAGCCTGGCGGGGATCCAGGAGGCGGTGGCCAATGGGTTGGGGGTTAGCCTGCTGCCGTCGCGAGTGGTGACAGGTGGGCATCGGGTGCTGGGGGCGGAGCAGGGGTTCAAGCGGATCAAGGTATTTGAGGCGGCGATTTTTCACCGGCCTACGGCGGACCCGATGGTGGTGGAGCTGGCTGAGATTCTGATTGGCATTTTGCGTAGCGAGGCGGAATAAGTCTTGGATGGCAAGGGCTTCGCCCGTGTTCGCGGCTCATGCCGCTCCTACAGGTACCGTGCAGGCTCCAGGCTCACGCGGACCCTGTGGGAGCGGCTTTGAACTGGTCAAGTAATTTTGGACACCGGTTAAGGTTCATGCCGCTATCTTGAGCTTTTCCTCCATGGCTACCGGTGTTTCATAGCCGTTGTAGCTGTGGAGGCGCTTG
>NZ_JBDJLK010000163.1:0-3556 GCF_039673335.1 Pseudomonas sp. TWI929 | reverse complement strand
GGGCTGCGCAGCGGCCCCAGGATCTTGGGGTCAACGCTGATATCGCTGGGGCCGCTGTGCGGCCCTTTCGCGACACAAGGCCGCTCCCACAAATGGGGGACCGCGCTACTTTGGTCAGGCAGGTAGCGGCTGGGTAAGGCTCGCCAGAAATGCCGCAATCTGCCGCCCACCGCGCAAATGCACCACTGGCACTTGTGGCCCGACGTCCTGGCGGTTCGCTTCGATCCCTGGCCGATACCCCTGGTCAAACGTCCACACAAACTTCAGGAACTCCAGAAACGCCCGGTCCAGCCGCTCCTTGCACCCCGCCGGCATGTCCGGCCGTGGCCGTTTCAGCACGCTGCGCATAATCACCCGTTTCAGGCAGGTCAGCCGTGGCGTATCCAGCCAGATCACCAGGTCCGCCCGCGGCAAGCGCAAGTCGAACGTGCGCCGGGAATAGTTGCCCTCGCACACCCAGGCTTCCCCGGCCACCGCATCACGTACCCGTGTGCGGAAGGTTTCGGCATCTGGCTCTACCCAGCCGGCCTCCCAGAACAAGGTGTCGAGGTGCACCACCGGAGTGCCCAGACGTTCGCCGATCTGTCGGGCCAGGGTCGATTTGCCACTGCCAGCGTTGCCCAGAATCACGATGCGTTGCATGGCCAAGTCCTTTTGGAAAACCGGCCATGCTAATTCATCCCGCCGGTTCAAGACAGCCATCACGGCCAATGTGATAGCGCTGCAGGTCCTGCGCCAGGAGCAACTGGCCGCTGTAGTGGGCCAGCGCTTCGGCACGCACATCGTTGATGCTCGGGCTGCGCCGTGGGTCGTTCTGGTAGCGGGCACTGAAGTGCGTCAGTACCAGGTTGCGCACACCTGCAGCTTCGGCAAAGCGCGCCACCGCAGCTGCGGTGCTGTGGCCGAAGGTAACCCCGCTGCGCTCGACCACCGCCTGGGTGAAGGTGGCTTCGTGTACCAGCACATCCGCGCCTTTGGCGGCGCCAGCCAGCAGTTCGGGGTTGTCGTTGTCCCCGCACACGATAACCCGCCGTGGTGGGCGCGAGGGGCGCAGGTAGTCGATGCCGTTCAGCAACCGCCCGCCATGCTGCACCGCCAGGCCCTTGGCCAGGTCGCCCCACAGCGGGCCGCGCGGTATGCCTTCGGCTTCCAGGCGCGGGATGTCCAGGCGCGGTTCGGGGTTGCGTTCGGTGAACACGAAGCCCACGCTCGGCACCCGGTGTGACAGCTGCACGGTGCTCACCTGCAGGGCGTCGCTGTGCCATTGCACCAGGTCTTCCACGGCCAGCAGGCGCAGCTCGAACGGCAGGAAGGTGTCGCTGGCCACCAGGCCCTGGCGTACCCAGCCGTGCAGCGCGGCGGGCAGGATAAGCTCCAGCGGTTGGGTGCGCCCGCTCATGCCGGCGCTGGCCAGCAGACCGGGCAGGCCGAAGCAATGGTCGCCATGCACGTGGGTGATGAAAATCGCCCGCAGGTCGCGGATCGACAGTGGCGTATGCAGCAGCTGGTGCTGGGTGCCTTCGCCGCAGTCGACCAGGTACCAGTGGCTGCCACTGGATTCGATCACGGCGGTGGCGCTGACATTGCGTGCCTTGGTCGGCACGCCGGCGGAGGTGCCCAGAAACAGCAGGTCCATGGTTAGGTTCCTTGTTTCAGCCCAGCAGCGACAGGTCGCGCAGCAATGCCTGCAGCCCTTGCGGCACCAGTGGGCCAATGCGCGCGAAATCGGCGCTGTCGCACCAGCGGGCGCGGAACGGGCTGCCGTTGGACTCATGGCCGTCCAGCCAGTCTTGCTGGTACAGGCTGGCATCGGCGAAGCGCGCGTCGTACACCTGCACAATCTCATGCCCGGCCTTCCCGGCATAGCTGAACAGGCTCTCCAAGGTACCAAGCAGGCGCACATCGCTGATCGGTTGGCCCAGTTCTTCGTCGATTTCCCGGGCGATGGCGTCGCGGCCCAGTTCACCGAACTCGATACCGCCACCCAGCGGGCGGCACAGTGTCTGGCCGGTGGCCGGGTCGTCGAACACGTTGACCAAAATCTTGCCCTGGTGATGGAACACGCACAGGGCGAGAAAACGGATACGCGGTGCTGGCAGTGGCTGAGTACTCAACGGGCTCGTTCCTTCGAGGCGAAAAAGGGCGCACACCTTAGCCTGATTGCCGCATGCCGTCGATGGCCCGCTACTCGGCCTGCCGCCAGATCAGCTTGCTGGTGTCGTAGCCTTGTTCGCGGGCAATCGTCAGCAGCTGTTCGCGCTGCTGGCCGGTGACCGCAGGCGTGCGCGAAAGCAACCACAGGTACTCGCGGTTGGGGTGGCCGACCAAGGCCACGCGGTAGTCCTTGTCGTGGTACAGCACCCAGTACTCACCCTTGGTCAGGTCAGGCGCGAGGCGGCTGAACCAGTTGTCGAAGCGCACCCACAGCTTGTCGGTGCTGCCCGCTTGCTGGGCTTCGGCGATGCCCTTGGCTTCATTCCACTGGCCGCCCTTCTCCTGGCAGCGGTTGGTCACGTCGATGCGGCCATCTGTGCGCAGGCCATAGTGCGCCTCGGACTGTGCGCAGTTGCGCTGGAAAAACATCGGCAGCCGTGCCAGTTCGTACCAGGTGCCCTGGTAGCGTTGCAGGTCCACCTGCTGGGTGCGTGGCGGCGTCGGGTGATCGTTGCCGGCGCAGCCGAGCAGGGCCAGGGTCATGCAGGAAAATAGCAGCGTGGTGCGCAGCGCCATGGTCGACCTCCTTGAAGCGGATGGGGCTTACCTGTGATTCGATGCCGGCACGGGGCAAAAGTTGTACGCGGTTACGCCTCGTCGAACGAACCGGTCTGCACCTGGCCTGCGCGCACGTAACGGGCGATGACCACGCCCTTGGGCGAAACCTGCGAGTGTTGCAGGGTGAAGGCCGCCGCTGCATCGTTGCCGAACAGGCGCTTACCGGGGCCGAGCAGCAGTGGGTGGATCAGCAGTAGCAGTTCATCGACCAGGTCTGCCGCCAGCAGTTGCTGCACCAGTTCGGCGCTGCCCTGGGTCAGCAGGTTGGCGCCCGCCTGCTGCTTCAGTGTACGCACTGCTGCGCAGATGTCCGCGCCCAGAGCGTGGCTGTTGTGCCAGTCGAGGGTAGCGGGGGTGTGAGTGGCCACGTGCTTGGGCACGCTGTTGAACAGGTTGGCGATAGAGAAGTCTTCCGAGCTGTCTTTTATCTTTGGCCAGTAGCCGGCAAAGATGTCGTAGGTACGCCGGCCCAGCAGCAGCTCGAAGGGTTGGCTGAACAGCGCTTGCATGGCCTGGCCGAACACTTCCTCGGCATAGGGCACGATCCAGCCGCCATAGGTGAAGCCGCCGCTGGTGTCTTCCTGCGGGCCGCCGGGGGCCTGCATGACGCCGTCGAGGCTGATGAACGCGGCTACGATGAGTTTGCGCATGGGGACTCTCCTGATGGCAGCCGGGGTGGCTGTGGGCATGGGATAGTCGAATGGCAGCGGGCAGAATCGACACAGGTCTCGAAAGAGGTACAGTACTTCTGAAGGAGCGGCCTTGTGTCGCGAAAGGGCTGCGC
>NZ_JBDJLK010000162.1:0-3723 GCF_039673335.1 Pseudomonas sp. TWI929 | reverse complement strand
GTGCTCCCACACGTGCTCAAGGCACCTCCGGCATTCAGCTTGCCATTCACCGCTCTCACTCCAGATTCTAATCCCCTCTCAAGACACAAGCGGCCTTGTGTCGCGAAAGGGGCGCGAAGCGGCCCCAGGTTTTCAGCTCCGCTGCATAGATCGCCGGGGCTGCTTTGCAGCCCTTTCGCGACACAAGGCCGCTCCCACACTAGTGAGTGCATTTCTTCGGCTGCTCGCACACAATCCTCCCATCGCACCACCGAAAAGGATTTTCCAGTGGCATCGATCTACCAACTCAAACCGCGCTTTCAAGCCTTGCTGCGCCCCGCAGTGAAACGCCTGCATGACCGCGGTGTCAGCGCCAACCAGGTCACCGTCGCCGCCGCCCTGGGGTCAATCCTGCTGGGCCTGCTGCTGGCGACCCTGCCCCATATCACCTGGCTGTTCATCCTGGTGCCGGCCTGGATGCTGCTGCGCATGGCCCTGAATGCCGTCGACGGCATGCTGGCTCGGGAATTCGGCCAGCAATCCACCCTCGGCGCCTACCTCAACGAACTCTGCGACGTGATCGCCGACGCCGCCCTGTACCTGCCCTTCGCCCTGCTGGCCGGTGTGTCACCAACGCTGGTGGTGCTGCTTGTGCTGTGCGCCACCTTCAGCGAATACGCCGGGGTCATGGGCCCGCTGGCCGGTGCCTCGCGGCGCTATGACGGCCCCATGGGCAAGAGCGACCGGGCCTTTGCCTTCGGTGTGCTGGGCACCGGCGTCGCCTTTGGCCTGCTCGATGGTGCCTGGATCAATGGCCTGTTGCTGGTCATCCTCGCGCTCTCGCTCTATACCCTCTACAACCGGGTTCGCCAGGGGCTGGCCGAAACCCGCTGAGCCAACAGCCGTCGCAAAAGGACGTTGACCATGCGCCAAGCGCAATCGCTGCACTTCTCCACCCATGACGGTGTCGAGCTGCACTACCGTCATTGGCCTGCCACCCGCAACGAGTACCCGCCACGCCGGGCCGTGGTGATGTTTCATCGCGGCCACGAACATGGCGGGCGCATGGCTCACCTGGCCGATGAGCTGGACATGCCGGGCTACGACTTCTTCGCTTGGGATGCCCGCGGCCATGGCCAATCGCCAGGCGCACGCGGCGACAGCCCGGGGTTCGCTACCAGCGTGCGCGACGTGCAGACCTTCATCGAACACATCCAGGCGCAACACGGCATCGCCGAACAGGACCTGGTGGTACTGGCGCAGAGCGTCGGTGCCGTGCTGGTCGCCACCTGGGCTCACGACTACGCACCCAAGGTGCGCTGCCTGGTGCTGGCCTCGCCGGCATTCAAGGTCAAACTGTATGTGCCGTTCGCCCGCACCGGCCTGAAGCTGCTGAAGGCCCTGCGCGGCAACTTCTTCGTCAACAGCTACGTCAAGCCGCGCCTGCTCACCCACGACCCCGAGCGGGTGATGTCGTATGTGGCCGACCCGCTGATCAGCCGGCCGATTTCGGTGACCATGCTGCTCGGCCTGTACGAAGCCGCCGACCGCGTGGTGGCAGATGCCCAGGCCATTCAGGTGCCGACCCAATTGCTGGTATCCGGTGCCGACTTGGTGGTCGAGCGCCAGCCACAGGAACGCTTTTTCGAACGGTTGGGCAGCGCACGCAAGGAAATGCACACCCTGCCCGGGTTCTTCCACGACACCCTCGGCGAGCGCGATCGGGCGCATGCCCTGCGGCGCATCGAGCGGTTTGTCGAGCACTGTTTCGCCTGCCCCGCCGCCGTGCCGTCACTGCTCGATGCCGACAAGACCGGTGCCAGCTGCGCCGAAGCCGAAAGCCTGGCCGCGCCGTTGCCGCGCCACTCGCCGCGCGACCTTTACTGGCGCGCCACCCGTGCCAGCCTGCGCCTGGGCAAGGGCTTGTCGGAGGGCGTTAAGCTGGGTTTCGACACCGGTTTCGATTCGGGCAGCACCCTCGACTACGTGTACCGCAACCAGCCGAGCGGCAAGGGCAAACTGGGCCGCCTGGTCGACCAGAACTACCTCGACGCCATCGGCTGGCGCGGCATCCGCCAGCGCAAACTGCATGTCGAAGAGTTGTTGCGCCTGGCCATCGCCCGCCTGCGCGAACAGCAACGCCCGGTGCACATCGTCGATATCGCCGCCGGCCATGGCCGCTACATCCTCGAGGCCCTGCAGGGCCTTGAGCAACTGCCAGACTCGATCCTGCTGCGCGACTACAGCGAACTGAACGTGCAGCAAGGCAGCACGCTGATCGCCGAAAAGGGCTTGGCCGATATTGCTCGCTTCGTCCAAGGCGATGCCTTCGACCGCCAGAGCCTGGCCACGCTGGAACAGCCACCAACCCTGGCCGTGGTCTCGGGCCTGTACGAACTGTTCGCCAGCAACCAGCTGGTGGGCAACTCACTGGCTGGCCTGGCCGACGCGGTGGAAGATGGCGGCTACCTGGTCTACACCGGCCAACCGTGGCACCCGCAACTGGAGATGATCGCCCGCGCCCTTACCAGCCACCGCGGCGGCGAGGCCTGGGTGATGCGCCGCCGCAGCCAGGCCGAGATGGATCAGCTGGTAGAGGCTGCAGGTTTCCGTAAGCTGGCCCAGCGCATCGACCAATGGGGCATTTTCAGTGTCAGCCTGGCTCAACGGGTGCGCTGAATGAGCCCCGCTCGCGAACCTGGGCTGATCCGCCGAGGGGTGCTCTGGCTGCTGTTGCTGGGGCCATTGTTTTTCCTCAGCTATGGGCTGGCGAACAATTACACGGCCGGGCGCAGTGATGTTGGCAGCCTGGTGTTCGGCTGGGAAAGCGGCATGCCGCTATGGCCCTGGACAATCATCCCGTACTGGTCGATCGACCTGCTTTACGGCCTGTCCTTCCTGCTGCCGCGCACGCGCCAGGAGATGGACCGCCACGCGCTGGCGTTGCTCAGCGCACAGGTGATTTGCGTAAGTTGCTTCCTGCTCTGGCCGCTGCGCTTTACCTTCGAGCGACCAGAACTGGGGGGTGTCTTCGGCTGGTTGTTCGATGTGCTGATGGGCTTCGACAAACCGTTCAATCAGGCACCTTCGCTGCATATCGCCCTGTTGCTGATCATCTGGACGATGTTTGCCCGGCATGTGCAACGCCAGCCTTGGCGTTGGCTGATGCATGGCTGGATGGCGCTGATCGGGGTGTCGGTGCTGACTACCTGGCAGCACCATTTCATCGACGTGCCCAGCGGGGCATTGGCAGGGTTTGTCTGTGTGTGGCTGTGGCCGCATCGGGGGCGGCTACCTTGGCAACAGGCACGTCTTGCGCGTGATGCCAAACGCTGGCGGTTGGCGTTGTGCTATGCAGTGGGCGCACTGCTGTGCACAGTGCCTGCCGTTGTGTTGGGCGGTGCCTGGTTGTGGTTGGCCTGGCCGGCCGTGTCGCTGGTATTGGTGGCGCTTAACTATGGTGTGTTCGGCCCAGGCGGGTTTCAGAAAGGCGCCGATGGGCACTTGTCGAAGGCCGCCAGCTGGCTGCTGGCGCCGTACCTGTTGGCGGCGTGGGCCAATTCGCGGTTGTGGACCTGGCGCCACCCACAAGCGGACGAAGTGTGTGATGGCGTTTATCTGGGGCGGATTCCGTGGCGTTGCCCGCAGTTCGCTGCAGTTGTCGATTTGTGTGCAGAGCTACCGTGCGCTGTTGCCTGCTCTGCCGCGAACCCTTGTGGGAGGGGGGGGGGGGGGAGGGGGGAG
>NZ_JBDJLK010000161.1:0-3872 GCF_039673335.1 Pseudomonas sp. TWI929 | reverse complement strand
GATGCCGGCGGCCACCAGGCGTGCCACGCCTTCCTGGCGCTCGGCCTCGGTCAGCAGCGGCCAGTCACCCATCGAGCCGCAGTACACCACGGCGCTCATGCCGGCCTCGATCAGTTCGCGACCCTTGCGTACCAGGGCGTCGAAGTCCGGCTTGCGCTCGGCGGTGCACGGGGTCATCAGGGCGGGCATGGTGCCGTTGAAGATATTGCTCATGGTCGTTACCTCGGGGTATGTCGTTCTTGTTGGTCGTTCAGCGGCCGGCATTGCGGGCCACGGATTCTTCGTCAACGGCACGCAGCGACTTGCCGCGGGTTTCCTTGGCAGCAGCCACGGCCACGATCGAGATGGCCGCTGCAGCCACCAGGTACCAGGCGATAGGCGTGGAGCTGTTGTATTCCTTCAGCAAGGTCACGGCGATCAGTGGCGCCAGCGAGCCGGCCAGGATCGGCGCAACCTGGTAGCACAGGGACAAGGCGGTATAGCGCACGTGAGTGGGGAACAGTTCGGCCATCAGCGCGGAGTAGGGCGCGTAGGTCATCGACTCGATGGCCAGGCCCAGGGTGATCGCCGCCATGATCAGCCAGTCGTTGCCGGTGTCCATCATCGGGAAGCCGACGAAGCCCCAGAACGCGGTGAGTACGGCACCGATCAGGTATACCGGCTTGCGGCCGATGATGTCCGACAGGTAGCCCATCGCCGGGATCATGAAGAAGTGCAACAGGTGGGCGCCGAACATCAGCAGCAGGATCTGCGAGGTGTCCTTGTGCACCACCAGTTTCAGGTAGGTGATGGAGAAGGTGACGACGGTGTAGTAGAGGATGTTTTCCGCAAAGCGTGCGCCAATGCCGATCAGCACTTCGCGCCAGTATTTGGTGACCACTTCCACCACGCCCAGTTGCTGGCTTTCCAGCTTCTGCTGCTTGGCCTGGGCTTCCTTGAAGATCGGTGCATCGTCAACCCGGGTGCGGATCCAGTAGCCGATCAGCACCACCACCGCCGAGAACCAGAACGCCACCCGCCAGCCCCAGTCGAGGAACTGCGCCTCGCTCAGGTTGGACGACAACAGCAGCAGGATGATGGTGGCGATCAGGTTGCCGGCCGGCACCCCCGCCTGCGGCCAGCTGGCCCAGAAGCCGCGACGGTTGTCCGGGCTGTGCTCGGACACCAGCAGCACCGCGCCGCCCCATTCGCCGCCGAAGGCAAAGCCCTGGATCAGCCGCAGCACCACCAGCAGGATCGGCGCGGCATAGCCGATGCGCTCGAAGGTGGGCAGGCAGCCCATCAGGAAGGTGGTCACCCCTACCACGATCAGGCTGATCTGCAGTAAGTGTTTGCGGCCGACCTTGTCGCCGTAATGGCCGAACACCAGGCCACCGATGGGGCGGGCGAGAAAGCCCACGGCGTAGAGGGCGAAGGCGGCAATGATGCCGTCCATGGCACTGCCGGTCTGGCGGAAGAACAACTGGCCGAAGACCAGTGCCGAGGCGGTGCCATACAGGAAGAACTCGTACCACTCGGCGACCGCGCCGGCCATGGCCGCAGCTACCACACGCTTGATGCCCGCAGGGGCTTTGTCTGCTGTTTTTGCGACATTCACCGATGCCGCCGAAGAGGGTGTGGCCATGGTTTTGCACTCCGATACGTAATTATTGGAAGAAGGAGTAGGCAGCGCGGAGCAGGCAAGACCGGCGCCGCTGAATCCTTATATGGTATTTCGTATACGATATCTAGATAAGCAAGAACGAAGCCAGTGATGGGTGTGCGGGCTGGCTATTGTGTGAAATGAGGGGTTTTGGGGCCGCTTTGCGGCCCATCGCGACACAAGGCCGCTCCTACAGGCAGGGCGCAGCAGAGCCTGAATGATGCGCTGGCGGGTGTGGGAGCGGCCTTGCGTCGCGATTGGGGCGCGTAGCGGCCCCCGGACGCTCAATTTTGGGGCAGGTGCTCGTACAGGCTCTGGCACACCCCATTGATGTGCTCTTCGATCAACCGTGCCGCCAGCTCCACATCACGCGCACGGCACGCAGCAACGATGTCGCGGTGTTCGTGATCGGCGCGCTGCTTGCCCGCCGACAGGCTCATCTGCATGCGCAGGTAGCGCTCCACCTTGTCATGGATCGACCGGATCAGGCCGACCAGGTAAGGCCGCCTGGCCGGTTCGTACAGGCAGGCATGCAGCGCCCAGTTGAGGTCGGCCCAGCGGCCGACATCGTCTTCGCCGACGAACTCCGCGCAAATGGCTTCGGCGCGGGCAAAGTGCGCCTCGGTCATGTTGGGGATCGCCAGGCGAATCGCCTTCACCTCCAGCAGTACTCGTACCTCGAACATCTGCGCCAGTTCCGGCTCGGAAATACGGGTAACCAGCGCGCCACGGTTGCGGTGGAAGTCGACCAGGCCTTCCGCCTCCAGGCGTTTCAGGGCTTCACGCACCGGAATCTTGCTGACGTTGAAGGCCTGCGCCACTTCGTCCTGGCGCACCGGTTCGCCTTCGGCCAACTGGCCCGAGATGATTGCCTCGCGCAGGTGTTTGGCAATGATTTCCGACATCGAGGGCGTTGCACCCAGGTCGGTAGCTTTGAAAGACGGCAGCGGCACGGGAAATTCCAGCAATCAGGCGGTACGGATATCTTATACGAAACGCCCTTCAAAATAATGGGCAGTAGCGCGTTGGCGCTATTCCGGTAGCGGCACAGTGGGCATATGCTTGCCCGTCAGAGGCAGAGTCTTGCCGCCTGCGGCACATACACATTGTCGGCAGCCCCTTGATGGGAGCGCAGTTGCTGGGCATCAGGGAGAGCGTCCATGAATCAGGAAACCAGGCCGGCCCCCGCTGGCTTCAGTGAACAGCAGTTGCACACCTTGTTCGAGTTGATCAGCGATGGCATCTGGGACTGGAATGCCAACACCGGCTACGTCTATCGCAACCCAGGCTGGTACGCCATGCTCGGCTACCCCAGCCACTCCATGGCCAACTCGGTACTCACCTGGGAAGGCGTGATCCACCCGGAGGACTACCCGCGGGTAATGGCGCATTTCGAGGCGTACATCAACCAGCGTAACGAGCACTACCTCGTCGAGTACCGCTGCCGTTGCCAGGATGGCAGCTACCTGTGGATCGAAGACCGCGGCTACATCATTGCCCGCAACGAGGATGGCTCGGTGGCGCGCATGCTTGGCGCCCACCGCAATATCGACGCCGGCAAGCGCCTGGTGGCGCAGCTGGAGCAGAAGAACCAGTCGCTGGAAGGCCAGGTGGCTGAACGCACCCGCGAGCTGTCCTGGGTCAACCAGCAGTTGCAGCGGCAGCTGGACGAAAACCGCGAGCTGGCCGAGCGCGATGCCTTGACCCGCATCGCCAACCGCTATCGGCTGGAGAAGGTGCTGCAACTGGAGTGCGAGCGTGCCCAACGTTTTCGCCAGCCGTTGTCGCTGATCGCCATGGACGTGGACGATTTCAAACCGATCAACGACCGTTACGGCCATGCTCTTGGCGATGCGGCGCTGGTGCGGGTGGCCGACAACCTGCGCACCTGCCTGCGCGAACTGGACCTGCTGGCGCGCTGGGGCGGCGACGAGTTTGTCATCGTGCTGCCGCAGACCACGCTGGGTGAGGCACTTGATGTTGCGGTGCGCTTGCGCCGGGTGATGGAGCAGGTGGCGCCGGTGGGCGATTGCCGGCTGACCATGAGCTATGGCGTGGTGCAGTGGCAGGAAGGTGAAGACCAGCATGCGCTGCTGGCGCGGGCCGACCAGGCGCTGTACCGGGCCAAGGGTGCTGGCAAGAACGCCATTGCCGAGTAGCCTGTGCCGGCCTCTTCGCGGGTAAACCCGCTCCCACAGGTATCGCACCGCTTTTGAGACCGGTGCAGTAC
>NZ_JBDJLK010000160.1:0-4071 GCF_039673335.1 Pseudomonas sp. TWI929 | reverse complement strand
CCATGTGAGAGTAGGTCATCGTCAAGATTCATTTCGCAAAACCCCTATCTGCACATGCAGGTAGGGGTTTTGTCTTTGTGGGCTAAAAATCCCAGGCCCTGCACAAATTCCTCGGTTCCACAAAGATCCCTGTGGGAGCGGCTTCAGCCGCGAACACCGGCAAAGCCGGTGCCATCCACCGTATCGTCTGCTTCGCGGGCGCGCCCGCTCCCACAGAGGACGCTTCCACAGGCCTCCGTGCCATTGTCGCCTCCCACAATTCGAGCCAGAACACTAGAATAGGCCCACGCACCTATTCAGAAGCGCTATATGCCCAATCCTGTAGATCCTGAATCACTGGCCCAGTTGCCGCTGGACGAGCTTGTTGCCTGTCACGAATGCGACCTGCTGCTGCGCAAGCCCGTGCTCCAGCATGATGAAAAAGCCCAATGCCCACGCTGCGGCTACGAGCTTTACGCCCACCGGCACAATGTGGTCAATCGCAGCCTGGCCCTGGTACTGACCGCCTTGTTGCTGTTCATCCCAGCCAACTTCCTGCCGATCATGCAGCTGCACCTGCTTGGCCAGACTTCAGACGACACCGTCTGGAGCGGCGTGCTTGGCCTGTACAACTCGCAAATGCGTGGCGTCGCTGTAGTCGTGTTCCTGTGCAGCATGGCCATTCCCTTGGTAAAGCTGCTATGCCAGTTGACTGTGCTGTTAAGCATTCGCCTGAACGTAGGGCGGGACTATGGCCTAGTGTTCTATCGCATTTATCACCACGTGCGTGATTGGGGCATGCTCGAGGTCTATTTCATGGGCGTGCTGGTGGCCATCGTCAAGCTGGTGGACCTGGCCGAACTGACCGTGGGCCTGGGGCTGTTCTGTTTTATCAGCCTCTTGTTGATCCAGGTATGGCTCGAAGTGGTGATGTCACCGCACCAGATCTGGAGTGCGCTATCGGGGGAGGACCTGCATGCGGGCGATTGATGCAGGCATTGTTGTCTGCAATGAATGTCACGAGCTGAACAGGCAAGAGCCAGACAGCACTTCGCAAACCTGCACACGCTGCGGCGCTATCGTGCATGCCCGGCGGCCGAACAGCATCGTGCGGACCTGGGCGCTGCTGATTGCCGCGTCGATCCTGTACATCCCGGCCAACATGCTGCCGATCATGACCGTGAGCACCCTTGGCCAAGGCAGCCCTGACACGATCATGTCTGGCGTCATTACCTTGCTCAAGCATGGCATGGTGCCCATTGCTGCCGTGGTGTTCATCGCCAGTATCCTGGTGCCCACGTTCAAGCTGGTGGGTATCGGCTTGCTGCTGTACTCCGTTCAGCGTCGACAGCCGCTTTCAGCGCGGCAACGGATATTGATGTACCGCTTCATCGAATTCATTGGGCGCTGGTCCATGCTCGATATCTTCGTCATCGCCATTCTGGTGGCGGTGGTGAATTTCGGCCGAATAGCCAGTGTCGAAGCCAATCTGGGCGCTGTCGCCTTCGCAACTGTGGTGATTCTGACAATGCTTGCCGCTTTAACTTTCGATCCCCGACTGATTTGGGATAACACGGAGTCGGATGACGACCATGAGTGACCTGCCAACGGCAAAAACCCGCCCAGCCTCGAACTGGTCGGCCATCTGGATCCTGCCTTTGATCGCCTTGATGATCGGTGGCTGGCTCGCATGGCAGGCCTACCGTGATGCCGGCGTGGAAATTGAAGTCCGCTTCGAGTCGGGCGAGGGTATCGTCGCCAACAAGACCGAGGTCATCTACAAAGGCATGTCGGTTGGCAAGGTGAAGAGCCTGGTGCTCGACGCCGAGGGCGAGAACCAAGGGGTAATCGCCACTATCGAGATGAACAAGGCCGCCGAGCCCCACCTGACCAAAGGCACGCGCTTCTGGCTGGTGAAGCCGAGTGTCAGCCTGGCGGGTATTTCCGGCCTCGAAACGCTGGTGTCGGGCAACTACATCGCTGTCAGCCCAGGGGAGGGTGAGCGCACCAAGCGCTTTACCGCATTGAACGTAGCGCCGCCGCTCTCGGACACCGAACCAGGCCTGCACTTGACCCTCAAGGCCGACAGGCTGGGTTCGCTCAACCGTGACAGCCCGGTGTTCTACAAGCAGATCCAGGTTGGCCGGGTGAAAAGCTATCGCCTCTCGGAGGACCAGAGCACTGTCGAAGTCAAAGTCTTCATCGAGCCGGCCTACGCCAGCCTGGTGCGCAAGCACACGCGCTTCTGGAACGCCAGCGGCGTCAGCATCGATGCTTCGCTTTCGGGTGTGAAAGTGCGCAGCGAGTCGCTGTCGAGCATTGTGGCCGGTGGTATCGCCTTCGCCACGCCGGAGTACCGCAAGGACAGCCCACCCACCGACCCGAGCCTGCCGTTCCGTCTGTATGAAGACTTCGATGCAGCCCAGGCCGGTATCCGGGTCAAGGTGAAGCTGAGCGATTATGAAGGCCTGCAGGCGGGCCGTACGCCGGTCATGTACAAGGGCATCCAGGTGGGCTCGCTGAAAGCCCTGAAGATGGAAGACAACCTGGGCAGTGCCTCGGCCGAGCTGACGCTGGACCCGTTGACCGAGGACTACCTGGTCGAGGGTACGCAGTTCTGGGTGGTCAAACCGTCGATTTCGCTGGCGGGTATCACCGGCCTAGAAGCGCTGGTCAAGGGTAACTACATCGCCATTCGCCCCGGTGAGAAGGGGCAGCGACCGGAGCGTGAGTTCGAGGCCCGGGCCAAGGCACCGCCGCTCGACCTCAAGGCGCCGGGCCTGCACATGGTGTTGTTCGCCGACACCCTGGGCTCGCTGGAAATCGGCAGCCCGGTGATGTACCGCCAGGTAAAGGTGGGTAGCGTGCAGAGCTACCAGTTCGCTCGCAACAGTAACCGTATCCTGATCGGTGTACACATCGAGAAGGAGTACGAAAAGCTGGTCAACGGTTCATCGCGCTTCTGGAACGTCAGTGGTATTACCCTGACCGGCGGCCTGTCGGGCATCAAGATCAAGAGTGAGTCGTTGCAAACCCTGATGGCCGGCGGTATCGCATTCGACACGCCACGGCCCGATGTGGCGCTCAAACGCCATATTCCGCGCTTCCGCCTGCATGACAGCCAGGAGGCGGTCAACCGCTCAGGTACGTTGATCACCATTCGCGTGGAGCGTGCCGACGGCCTGAAGCCGGGCACGGCGATCCGCTTCCGCGGCCTGGATGTGGGCAGTATCGAAAGCGTCGACCTGACCGATGACCTGCAGGCGGTGCTGCTGCGGGCACGCATTACTGAGGCCGCGAACCGTATCGCCCGCGCCGGTACGCAGTTCTGGGTGGTCAAGCCAGCCTTTGGCCTGGTGCGTACCCAGAACCTCGACACCCTGGTGGGTGGGCAGTACCTGGAAGTGCAGCCGGCTGCCAAGGACCGTGGCCCGCAGCGCGACTTCATCGCCTTGGCCGATGCCCCGCAGGTGGCTGGGCCGGAAGTTGGCCTGCCATTGACGCTCAGTGCCCCGCGCCGTGGCTCGATCAAGCCGGGTGTGCCGGTAACCTACCGTGAGGTTGCGGTGGGCAAGGTGACTGGGTTCGAGTTGGGCCAGAGCGCTGACCGCGTGCTGATCCATATTCTCATCGAGCCACGCTATGCAGCCCTGGTGCGCAGTGGCAGTCGCTTCTGGAACAGCAGTGGCTTCGGCTTTGACTGGGGGCTGTTCAAGGGGGCTACGGTGCGTACCGAGTCGGTGGAGACCATGATCGACGGCGGCATTGCCTTCGCCACGCCGGATGGCGAACAGATGGGTAACCCGGCACGGCCGCAGCAGACCTTTGCCTTGTTCGACAAGGCCGAGGATGAGTGGCTGCAGTGGGCGCCGAAGATTCAGATAGCCAAGTAATACTGGGCAAACACAGGCCTGCTTTTTTGTAGGAGCGGCCTTGTGTCGCGAAAGGGCTGCGCAGCAGCCCCTCGGTTTTAGCGTCGATGCTGATATTGCCGGGGCTGCTTCGCACCCCCATCGCGACACAAAGCCCCACCAACAAAAAACGGAATTGCGTTTTAGCAAAAAAAGCAGGCAACAAAAAAACCACCCAAAT
>NZ_JBDJLK010000159.1:0-4231 GCF_039673335.1 Pseudomonas sp. TWI929 | reverse complement strand
CTCCTACAAGGGTTACGCAATCCCTGTAAGAGCGGGTTTACCCGCGAAGAGGCCAGTGCAGGCTCAGCAACAATCACATGTCATCGAAATACCGCTCATGCCAATCCACCAGCGGCTGCGGCGAGTTCAGCTTCTGCCCGTAGATCACCGAATACGACAGCACGTTCTGCACATACTGGCGCGTTTCGTCGAACGGGATCGACTCCACCCACACATCGAAGCTCAGGTGCTTGGCGCCCTTGAGCCACTGCCGCACGCGCCCGGGGCCGGCGTTGTAGGCCGCCGAAGCCAGCACGCGGTTGCCGTTGAACTGGCTGTGCACCTGGCTCAGGTAGGCCGCACCCAGCTGGATGTTCTTGTCCGGGTTCAGCACCTGCGCCGGTGAGGCCAGGGGAATGCTGAACTTGCGCGCGGTTTCCTTGGCCGTGGCCGGCATCAGCTGCATCAGGCCGCTGGCACCCACCGGCGAACGCGCGTCCTCCATGAAGGCACTCTCCTGGCGGGTGATGGCGAACACCCAGCTCGAATGCAGGCCGCGGACCTTGGCTTCGCGCACCAGGGTGTCGCGGTGGGCCATCGGGAAGCGGATGTCCAGGTCGTCCCAGTACTGTGCCTGGCTGATGGTGCGGATGGCCGGGAAGTACCAGCGCAGCTCATAGCCCAGGCGTGCCTGGGCAACCATTTCGTCGCGGGTGAAGTGGCGGCTGACGTGGTACCACTCGCGGCGGCCCTCGACGATCTGGCCGCGGGCGTGGAACTCCAGGGCGCGGCGGATGCCTGGGGTGTTGCGCACCTTGTTGACCAGCTGTGGGCTCAGCAGCAGCGGCTTGTTGTTCAACTGGTACGGTGTCTGTGCCCGGTCGGCGGCAAGGAAACCATAGAAGTCGCGCTCACGCGCCACGGTCTTGTACAGCAGCGGGATCTGCGGGTTGTTCGGCTGCGCCAGCTCCAGGCTGCGTGCCTGCCAGTACTTCCAGCGGCTGCTGCTGGCCAGGTCCTGGGGCAGGCGCTTGGTCAGCTCGTAGGCGTCTTCCCAGCGGCCCAGGCGCAGCAGCAGGCGCAGGCGCCACTCGCTGACAGTGTTGTCACGCAGTTCGGGGTCGTAGCGTGTCATAAGGTCGAGTGCGCGAGGGTCGTAGCGGCGCGCCAGGGTCAGGCCGATTTCGCGGGCGATGGCAACTTTTTCGTCTCGGGAAAAGTGCATGCGCTGGGCGTAATCGTCGAGCAGCGCCATGGCCCGCTCCGGGTCCTGTCGGGCCAGGCGGCGCAGGCCAAGGCTGACCACGTCGGACATGGTTTCGTTGGCCGGGGTGAAGCGCGACGGTTGGTTGAGCAGCTCGGGCTTCTGTGCCACGTCGACCAGCAGGCGGCCTTGTGGGGCGAGGGTGGTCAGGGTATTGACCAGGTTGTTGGCCAGGCCGTAGTTGCGCGCCTGGGCCGCCAGCTTGGTGCGCTCCCAGCGCTTGGCCTCGGTCAGCTGGCCCTCGGCTGCCCACATGCCGAACAGCGTGTCACACGCGGCAGGCTGTGACTTGCCGACGTTCCACAACTTGTCTGCCGTGGCGTAGCCCTCGGCGCGCAGGCCGTGGCTGAGCTGGTACTGGCCGTTGAGGCAGTCCAGTTCGGTGAAGTTGAGCTTGGGGTCGTAGTACTTGGCGAAGGTGTTCCATTCGCCGCGTTCGGCCAGCCAGCGCAACCAGCGCAGCTTCATCCAGTTGGCCTGGGGCAGGTCACCGTGCTTGGCCAGGAAACCTTCGATCTCCTGGTTACTGGCGCTTTTCAGGCGGGCGGTGAGTTCGTCGTAGGCCAGGTAGGGCGTAAGCGGGTAGTCGCTCAGGGCCTGGGCGTAACGCAGGTAGGGACCTTTGTCGCCCTTGGCCAGCGCACGCTTGGCCTCGTCATAGTACTGGCGTTGCTGGGTAAGGTCGGTGGCCTGCGCCGCGCAGGTGGCAGCGGTAAGCAGCAGGCAGGATGCAATATGTAACAGGCGGCTGCGCATGATACGTCCGGGCAGTTGAACCATGAGGAAGTGACGGCGGAGCCAGCACTGTTGGAAGCAATTGCCTTAGCTTAGCCGTTTGCCGGCAGCGGGTGAAAGCACTGTGCTTGTATCGGGATATTAAGTACGACCAAATGTCGTAAAGCCCTCGCCGGGTACCCTGGCGGATGCCGACGGGGGCCAAGTCAGGTAGAATGCGCGCCCGATTTATGGAGACCAACATGACCCTGCTCAAATTCAGCGATGTGTCCCTCGCATTCGGCGCCATGCCGCTGCTGGACAAAGTGTCCTGGCAGATCGCTCGTGGCGAGCGGGTGTGCATCATCGGCCGCAACGGCACTGGCAAGTCGAGCATGCTGCGCCTGGTCAAGGGCGAGCAGAAGGGCGACGATGGCGAAATCTGGCGTGCCCCAGGCCTCAAGATCGGCGAGCTGCCACAGGAGCTGCCGGTGGCTGACGAGCGCACCGTGTTCGACGTGGTGGCCGCAGGCCTGGATGGCGTTGGCGAGCTGCTGGCGCAGTTCCACCACTTGAGCATGAATATCCAGGGCGACGAAGACCTGGAAAAACTCATGCATGTCCAGCACGAACTTGAAGCCCGTGATGGTTGGCGCCTGCAGCAGGTGGTGGAAAGCACCCTCAGCCGCTTGCAGCTGCCGGCCGACAAGACCCTGGCCGAGCTGTCCGGTGGCTGGCGCCGCCGCGTGCTGCTGGCCCAGGCGCTGGTGTCCGAGCCCGACCTGCTGCTGCTCGACGAACCAACCAACCACCTGGATATCGGTGCCATCGCCTGGCTCGAAGAGGCCCTGCGCGGCTTCAACGGTGCGGTGCTGTTCATCACCCACGACCGTTCCTTCCTGCAAAACCTGGCCACCCGTATCCTTGAGCTGGACCGCGGCGGCCTGATCGACTGGAACGGTGACTACGCCAGCTTCCTGGTGCACAAGGAGGCCGCGCTGGCCGCCGAGGAAACCGCCAACGCGCTGTTCGACAAGCGCCTGGCCCAGGAAGAAGTGTGGATCCGCCAGGGCATCAAGGCCCGCCGTACCCGTAACGAAGGCCGCGTGCGTGCGCTGAAGGCACTGCGCGTGGAGCGTGGCGAGCGCCGCGAGCGCCAGGGCAAGGCCAACATCCAGATCGAAGCGGCAGACAAATCCGGCAAACAGGTAATGGTGCTGGAAAACGTCAGCTTCCATCACGCTGATGGGCCTCTGCTGGTCAAGGATTTTTCCATGGTCTTGCAGCGCCAGGACCGCATTGGCCTGCTGGGCGCCAACGGTACCGGCAAGACCACCTTGCTGAAGATGATGCTGGGCGACCTTGAACCCACCACGGGCAAGGTCGAGCGCGGCACCAAGCTGGAAGTGGCCTACTTCGACCAGATGCGTCACCAGCTCGACCTGGAAAAGACCGTTATCGACAACCTGGCTGAAGGCCGTGACTTCATCGAGATCGACGGCCAGAACCGCCACGTGCTGAGCTACCTGGGCGACTTCCTGTTCAGCCCGCAGCGTGCCCGTACACCGGTCAAGGCGCTGTCGGGTGGTGAGCGTGCCCGCCTGCTTCTGGCCAAACTGTTCAGCAAACCGGCCAACCTGCTGGTGCTCGACGAACCGACCAACGACCTGGACGTGGAAACCCTCGAGCTGCTTGAAGAGGTGCTGTCCAACTACAAGGGCACCGTGCTGATGGTCAGCCACGACCGGGCTTTCCTCGACAACGTCGTCACCAGCACGCTGGTGTTCGAAGGCGAGGGCAGGGTGCGTGAGTACGTCGGCGGTTACGAGGACTGGATCCGCCAGGGTGGTTCGCCGAAGCTGCTGGGTGTAGCCGAGAGCAAGGGCGGCAAGTCTGCGCTGAACAGCGCGGTGGTGGAGAAGGTCGAGGCCAAGCCTGCACCGGCCGCCGCACCGGTGGCGGAAGAGCCTTCGAAGAAGAAGCTCAGCTACAAGCTGCAGCGTGAACTGGAGATGCTGCCAGGGCAGATCGACGAAGTTGAACAGCGCATGGCTGAGGCTCAGGAAGAAGTGAATGCGGCGGGCTTCTATCAGCGGCCGATCGCGGAAACCTCGGCAGTGCTGGCCAAGATCGAGAAGCTGCAGGGCGAGCTGGATGTGCTGGTGGAGCGCTGGGCTGAGCTGGAAGGCTGATTGGCGTTAGCCTGGGCCGGCCCTACCGCCGGCAAGCCAGCTCCCACAGGTACACCACAGGTTTCAAGCCTTGTGGTATTCC
>NZ_JBDJLK010000158.1:0-4287 GCF_039673335.1 Pseudomonas sp. TWI929 | reverse complement strand
ATCTTGCGCTGCACCTGTAGGCGCGGCCTTATGTCGTGATGGGGGTGCAAGGCACCCCCCTGCGATTTCAGATGCCCATGCTGTGCAGCGAGTTGGCAATGCTGCGCAGGGTGGCGGTGAGGTCGGGGTGGTCGGCCTCGAAGCGTTCGATCGCCAGATTGACGCCATCCACCAGGTTATGGTCCGGCGTGGCTTCCTCAAGCTTCAGCTGCGCCTCGATCTGGCGCGCTTCTTCGTGCAGCGCGGCCAGCTCTTCTTCAGTGAGCGGCACGTTGCGGTCCAGTTGCTCGCGCAAGCTGTTCAAGCGCTCTTGCAATTCGCGGGCAGGCATTGGCAGTTCTCCATCAATGGCTTGGCAAGCCATGGACCTCAGCGAAGCGGCAAAGGTTCTGGCCTGTCTTCAGCGTAATCCACCTGCCGCCGCTTTGCATGATCCGCGTCAAAGGTGCTGTATCAGGGTTTTTCACCCTTGCGCCGGCGCTGGGCGATGTCTTCCAGGCAGGTGTCCAGCGCTTCCAGGTGGTCAATCACCGAGTGCACGCCCAGGCTGAACAGTTCCAGCGTTGCCTTGCCGCGGGCCAGGTCCTGCTCCTGAGGGCTCATGGCTTGCCATTGCCGCGAGCTGTGGTCGCAGAATGGGCTGCAGGCAGCCAGGCCTACTGTCCACAGGCCGGCGTTGAGGCCGGATTGCAACAGGCGCGGGTCGCCGCTGACCAGTACGCAGCCGTCCAGGCGTTGGCTGTCCAGCGTCATCAAGGCCTGCCAGCAGGCGTTCGGTGCCGGCCAGCGCACGCCATTCACCAAATGCCCTGGCAGCCAGCCGGGCAGTACGTGGGCCAGGCGCTTGCTTTGCGTGGCGTTGAGGTCATCCAGCCAAATGCATGGCACATGGCGCTTGTGCAGGTTGGCGAGGGTGGCCAGGGCGCCGGGGGCGGGCGAGGGGGCGCCGTTGGCAGCCTGCACCAGGCAGCCGCGCAAGCCGAACAGCACAGCAGTGAAGGCGGGTGCAGCGTCCATGGCAACTTCCCCCAAATAGTCGCAGGCTATGCGCTGATTGTTACCGCCCTGTGACAGTGGCCCTCACGCAACAGTTGTTCACAAATTATTGAGCAAAGTTGTGTAAAGCTGTTTATCAGCCCGCAAGGCTCTATACTGCCGCCGTACCGGCAGCGCGGCCTGTTGCGCTTGCGGCCGAGAATTTCGATGGAGAGACATCTATGCGTAGGATTGGTGCCAGTGTGATCGAACGAGTCACCCAGGCCTGTGTCTGCGCCAGCATGCTGCTGGCGCCCGTGGCAGCCACCCAGGCAGCCACCGAGGAAGATCCCTGGGAAGCGGTCAACCGCCCGATCTTCCGCTTCAACGATACCCTCGACACCTATGCCCTCAAGCCGCTGGCCAAGGGTTACCAGGCAGTCACCCCGCAGTTCCTTGAAGATGGTATCCACAACATCTTCCGCAACCTGGGTGACGTGACCAACCTGGCCAACGACCTGCTGCAGTTCAAGCCCCATGCAGCGGGCGTGGACACGGCGCGGCTGATCGTCAACACCACCTTCGGCCTGGGCGGCTTCTTCGATGTAGGCACCAAGATGGGCCTGCAGCGCAACGACGAGGACTTCGGCCAGACCCTGGGCTACTGGGGTGTGCCGAGTGGCCCGTACGTGGTCATCCCGCTGCTGGGCCCAAGCACCGTGCGTGACGGCGTGGCCAAGTACCCGGACACCTACACCAAACCCTACCGCTACATCGACCATGTGCCGACGCGCAACTCGATCTTCGCCCTGGACGTGATCGACACCCGCGCCGACCTGTTGTCGGCCGAGAAGCTGATTCAGGGTGACAAGTACATCTTCATTCGCAACGCCTACCTGCAGAACCGCGAGTTCAAGGTCAAGGATGGCGAAGTCGAAGACGACTTCTGATCTGTGAATGTGGGGCTGCTTTGCAGCCCCACATTCAATGCATGGCCAGAATCCGCAGCCCGAACTTCTGCTGCCCGCCCGGCTGGTCGGCAATCCATACCACTTCGGTGCTGGCATGCAGCCCCTTAAGCGCCGGGTGCTCGGAATCGATCCGCACTTCAATATGATCCCCTACCTGGAAGCGCTGCGCTGCCCGCACCTGCAAGCCGCCGCTGGACAGGTCCAGGCACACTGCCGCGATCACCTGGCCTGCGTGCAGCAGGCTGACGTCGGTGTCGATGCGCATGCGGATGTAATCGCGTTTTTCGCTGTGGTTGGAGGGCGTGTGGGGCATGCTGCATCCTTCCTATCGGGGTGCGCTGGTCGACTTTCTTATAACTCCCGGTGATTTGCCCTGTAAAGTGCGGCGAGGTCGACCCTTGCATGCTTGAAACGCCTGCCGGATGGGAGTACCGTCTGCGCCTTACAAGGTAGCGCTCACAGTTGCCGGACAGTTGCCGGACAGGTGTTCTTGTCCTACAACTCAAGTAGAGTGTGACCACAAAGAATTCCCGTAGCTGGCCGTCTGCCTTGCCGACACCGCTGCACCAACCCAATCGGCGCCGTTCGCCCACATGCAGAAAACCAGTGCAACGCTGCTGATCATCGATGACGACGACGTGGTCCGTGCGAGCCTCGCCGCCTATCTTGAAGACAGTGGCTTCAGCGTCCTCCAGGCCGGTAATGGCCAGCAGGGGCTTCAGGTCTTCGATGAACACCAGCCCGACCTCGTGATCTGCGATCTGCGCATGCCGCAGATGGGCGGCCTCGAACTGATCCGCCAGGTCAGTGAGCGCGCGCCGCAGCTGCCGGTGATCGTGGTGTCCGGTGCCGGCGTCATGAGTGATGCGGTGGAAGCGTTGCGCCTGGGTGCCGCCGACTACCTGATCAAGCCGCTGGAAGACCTGGCCGTGCTCGAGCATTCGGTGCGCCGTGCCCTCGACCGCTCGCGCCTGGTGCTGGAAAACCAGCGTTACCGCGAAAAGCTCGAAGCCGCCAACCGCGAACTGGAAGCCAGCCTGCACCTGTTGCAGGAGGACCAGACCGCCGGTCGCCAGGTGCAGATGAACATGCTGCCGGAAAGCCCTTGGGCAGCTGGCGAGTTCGCCTTCGAGCACCAGATCATCCCGTCGCTGTACCTGTCGGGTGATTTTGTCGATTACTTCCGCGTTGACGAGCGGCGCATTGCCTTCTACCTCGCCGATGTTTCCGGGCATGGCGCGTCGTCGGCCTTTGTCACCGTGCTGTTGAAGTTCATGACCACGCGGCTCATGTTCGAGCTCAAGCGCAGCAAGATGCGCGAGTTCAAACCGTCGGAAGTGCTCAGCCACATCAACCGCGGCCTGATCAATAGTAAACTGGGCAAGCACGTAACCATGGTTGGCGGGGTGATCGACGAAGAGTCCGGCCTGCTGACCTACGCGGTTGGCGGCCATTTGCCGCTGCCGGTGCTGCATACCCCCGAGCATACCCGCTACCTGGAAGGCCGCGGCCTGCCGGTGGGGTTGTTCGACGAGGCTACCTACCAGGACCTGGTGGTAGAGCTGCCGCCGCAGTTCAGCCTCAGCTTGATGTCCGATGGCATTCTGGACCTTTTGCCGGGTGACACGCTCAAAGATAAAGAAACCGCCTTGCCGGAGATCGTCAGGGCAGCAGGTGGCAGCCTGGATGGGCTGCGTCAACGATTTGGATTGGCTACGCTTGGGGAGATGCCGGATGATATCGCCCTATTGGTGTTGAGCAGGAACCTTCAATGAGTACCGGTAGAATCCAGTTCGCCGAGCAGAGCGGTACCTTCGTACTGAAATTCGTCGGTGAAGTGCGCCTGACCCTGTGTTCGGCGCTGGATGCGACGATCGAGAAGATTTTCACTGCGCTGAACTTCTCGGCGATTGTCATCGACCTGACGGAAACCGAGAGTATCGACAGCACCACGCTTGGCCTGCTGGCCAAGCTGTCGATCCTGTCGCGGCAGAAGGTGGGCCTGTTGCCGACGGTGGTCACCACCAACCCGGACATTTCCCGGTTGTTGCAGTCGATGGGCTTCGATCAGGTGTTCAACATCGTCGATCGCCCGATTCCGTGCCCGGAGTGCCTGACCGACCTGCCGTCGCAGGACCAGAACGAAGACGTGGTGCGCTCCAAGGTACTGGAGGCGCACAAGATTCTAATGGGCCTGAATGACTCCAACCGTGAAGCCTTCCACGACCTGGTCAATGCGCTGGAACGGACCTGATCGTTAACCTGCACTGGCCTCTTCGCGGGCTTGCCCGCTCCCACAGGGACAGCGCGGCCCTTGAGAGCGACGCAGTACCTGTGGGAG
>NZ_JBDJLK010000157.1:0-4429 GCF_039673335.1 Pseudomonas sp. TWI929 | reverse complement strand
CGGTGGCGCCGACCTGCGCTACGCCGCCGAGCACATCACCTCCAAGGATGACGATGTAACCCTGATGGTCGGCGTCGACACCCAGGTGGTGCATGGCTTCGTCAACTGCAACGCCACCGGCGCCATCACCGGCATCGGCAACGCCCTGCCACGGGAAGTGCTGCAACTGGTGAGCCTGAGCAAGCAGGCGGCCAAAGGCGACGCCCGCGCCCGCCGCCTGGCACGCGAACTGGAAGCCGCACTGGCAGTGCTGTCGTCGTTCGATGAAGGCTGCGACCTGGTGCTGTACTACAAGCACCTGATGGTGCTGAACGGTGATACCGAGTACAGCCTGCACTTCAACGAAACCGACGCCCTCACTGATGCCCAGCGCAACTATGCCGAACAGCAGTACGCGCTGTTCCGCAACTGGTACGCCAGCTGGTCGGCCGAGCAGAACCTGGCCTGATCACCTGCTTCGAGGCCGAACCGCAGCCCCTGTGGGAGCGGCCTTGTGTCGCGATAGGGCTGCGTAGCAGCCCCAGCAATTTGTGCTTTTGCGCTGAAACCCCGGGGCTGCTACGCAGCCCTATCGCGACACAAGGCCGCTCCCACAAGGACCGCGTCGATCGTTCCGGCAGGGCAAACACTCAAGCCAGATGCAACAACGCCTCTTCCACCGCGGCCACCACCTGGTTGCCCTTGGCACCCGGCAGCCGCCATGCGGCGATGGTCATGCCCAGCGGCACCGCATGCCCGACCGGCGCGACCAGTTCGCCGCTGTCCAGGTAACGTTGCACCAGGCTTCTGCGCCCCATCAGCACCCCGGCGGCCAGCAGCGCCTGCTGCAGGGCAATCGAGTACAGGGAAAAACCCGGCCCACGGGCGACAAACTTGTGCCCGGGCATCACTGCTCCGCTCCACACCGCCCAATCGTTCCAACCCACATCGGCGATACAACGGACATCGTCAAGGTCCTCAGGACGGGTGATGTTGGCCGCCAGCGCCGGAACACATACCGGCAGGATTTCTTCCGTGGCAATCCGGCGCTGCCAGCGCTCGGGCTTTTCGGTGTAGAACAGGCACAGGTCGAATGGGCTGCGCTTCAGGTTGGGCGGCTCATCCACCGCCGTGACCGAGATTTCGATGGGCGCCAGCAGGCGGGTCAGCTCCGGCAGGCGTGGCCCAATCCACAACTGCGCCAGCGCCGGGGAGGTGACGATATGCACCCGTTGCGGTGCAGCCAGGCGCCGCAGCGTGCGCGCCGCAGCTTCCACTGCGTCGAATGCTTCGGTGAACTGGGCTTTTACGCTTTCGCCCAAAGGCGTCAGGCGCACACCTTTGGCATGGCGCTCGAACAAGGCGGCGCCGTATTCGCTTTCCAGGGTCTTGACCAAGGCAGCGATGGCACCTGGGGTCACCTTGAGTTCAAGGGCGGCTCGGGCAAAGCCGCCCAGGCGGGCAGATGCTTCGAAGGCGCGCAAGGCATTGAGCTGCAGCGAGTGCCGCGTGGGGCTATCGAGATACACGGTATGAGGCCTATTTTTTTTAGGCCTACTATTCCAGAAATCTGACGTTGTGGCCAACTGTCACGCGCATTAACGTGGAGGTGCCTGACTGGCATCTCCAGAACACCTTCAAGGAACTCAAATGCCGTACCCCAGCGCGACCCAAGCGTTCAGGCAGGGCGCCCACAATGCCCTGCCGTTGACCTCCGGCATCGTGCCCTTCGGCCTCATCACCGGGGTCACCGCAATCGGCATGGGCCTGTCGCCAGCCGATGCCATAGGCATGACGCTGCTGTTCTATTCCGGGTCGGCGCAGATGGTGGTGATGCAGTTGATGCAGAACGCCGCCCTGCCAGTGACCATGGTGGTTACCGCACTGGTGATCAACTTGCGCTTCCTGATGTACAGCGCCAGCCTGGCCCCGCACCTGGGCCAACTGCCACGCCACCACAAGTGGCCGATGGCCTATATGTTGTCTGATCAATCCTTTGCACTGTGCTCGCTGAAGCTTGGTTCTGGCGGGCTGGGGCAGTATGCCTACCCCTACTATGCCGGTACGGCGCTCACCATGTTCTTCGGCTGGAACCTCTCGGTGCTGGCAGGCATGTACCTGGGCGCGAGCATCCCTGAAGACTGGTCGCTGGGCTTTGCCATTCCCTTGTCGTTCCTGGCCCTGTTGATCCCCAGCATTCGCAGTGCAGCCACGCTTGGCGCCGCGCTGGCCGGTGGCGTGCTTGCCGTGCTGGCAGCCGACCTGCCGTACAACCTCGGCCTGCTGACTGGCGCGCTGGGCGGCATCATCGCCGGGTTGGCCATCGAGAGCTGGAAAAAACCCCAGGCAATGCCTGAAGCCAACACCGAGCAGGAAGCATCATGAGCGAAATGACCCAATGGATAACCTTCGCCCTGATCGGCCTGGGTACCTTCGCCATCCGGCTGTCGTTCATCGAACTACACACGGTGTTGCGCATACCCCCACTGTTTCGCCGAGCACTGGCGTATGTACCGGCCAGCGTACTGGCGGCACTGGTACTGCCAGCGGTAGTGTTCCCTGACCGGCATGCCGGGTTCGACTGGATGAACCCGCAGATACCGGCGGCGCTACTGGCTGCGCTGGTGGCCTGGCGCACACGCAGCACGATGCTGACGCTGGTGGTGGGCATGGGGGTGTTGTGGGCGCTGAAGCACTGGGGGATGTAGGGACTTCCAGGTTTGCCGCACTCCCTGTGGGAGCGGGTTCTGCGGTGCAGCCTGGGACAAGACAACCCTCAGGAAAAATCGGCAGGCAATGATGGGGGCGGGAGTAAAGAAGAAGCAGGAAATGGCGTCCCAGGCAGGAATTGAACCTGCAACCTTCCCCTTAGGAGGGGGATGCTCTATCCAATTGAGCTACTGAGACGCAAACACCGGCAGCGAGCGCTGCACAGCGGGACGGCAAGCATGTTAACCAGCATGCTCGCGTTTGTCATGTCTGCGCCGGGCTTTTTCGCGTAATCCTTTTCTGGCACTGCTACGCCCGAGGCAACACACCCTCATCACGCAGCAACGCGAACAACCCCGCGACGGCAACCTCAAGGGTAGTGGAGTTGTCCAGCACATGCACCGCCGGGTCGGCAATGGTCTGCAAGCGTGCGTTACGTGCCAGCCGCAGCTCGACTTCTTCAGCACTTTCCCGGCCGCGGGCCAGCAAGCGCTGGCGCAGCACTTCGGGCTTGACCTCGACCAACACTGCCAACAAATCCGGATAACGCTGGCGCGCCTCGGCCATGTACGCCCGCGAGCCATTCACCAGCACCGCCCTACCCGCCGCCAACCACTGGTCCACCTGCCGGGGAATGCCATAGTCCAGGCCGTTGGCCCGCCAGTGCATGGCAAACGCGCCCTGCGCACGCAGGGTTTCGAACTGTTCAGCCGTAACCCCATGGGCAGCTTCGCCCTTGGCTTCGGCAGAACGGGTGATGACGCGCCGGGCAATTTCTACCCCGGCGGCCGCCAACCGCTCACGCGAAGCGTCGATCAGGGAATCTTTCCCGGATCCTGACGGTCCTACCAAAAATATCAACCGGCCTGTCCCTGATCGGCGTACGCTTGCGTCATGTTGCATAGCCACTATGCTCTATGAAGGGAATCCGGCGCATTCTAGGGGTTTTCCAGGCCTTTTGCTGCGTTTTACCAGTTTTTGACGGCAAAAGTCTGACGTTTGGGCAGGCCGGAGTATGTAAAACTTTTCAAACCAGTGCTCATTTCTGATAATTGGTACTGGCAGAAAGCCTTTATCCGGCTCACTATTTGTCACAGAATTGACGCCAAGGAAACGGCGACCATGAGGCAAGATGAGCATCCATTTTTCACTGACGGTTGAACATTTTGTCGTCGCCACGGTCGTACATTCACTCCGTGCGGCCAATTTGAGAACCGCTTCCCCTGAACCAAAACCCGGTCAATTTATATGCGCCCAATGAAACAGGCTATTTATTCCAGCCGCACCGCTGACAAGTTTGTCGTCCGCCTGCCAGACGGGATGCGTGAGCGCATTGCCGAGGTAGCGCGCAACCATCACCGCAGCATGAACTCCGAGATTATCGCGCGCCTGGAACAGAGCCTTATCCAGGAAGGTGCGTTGGGTGAAGAGCTGAGCATGCGCCTGGATAGCCCTGAACTGTCCCTGCATGAACGCGAGTTACTGCAACGCTTCCGCCAACTTTCGCACCGCCAGCAGAACGCGCTGGTCGCCCTCATCGCTCACGATGTGGAGATGGCCTCCGACGCCTCCTGAGGCCGGAAGCGAACATAAAAAAAGCCAGCGTAAGCTGGCTTTTTTTATGGGCGTGATCTGAGAATCTACACGGCCCTTGTGGGAGCGGCCTTGCGTCGCGAAAGGGCCGCAAAGCGGCCCCAGGATATCCGCGGCGCAACAACTATTGCTGGGGCCGCCTTGCGGC
>NZ_JBDJLK010000156.1:0-5057 GCF_039673335.1 Pseudomonas sp. TWI929 | reverse complement strand
ATTTGCTGTCAAGCGTTTATTTTGAAGTTTTTTGCGAGAAACTCGTTTAGCTTCAAACACTTGACTCGCTGCGATCTCTCGTAGCGGGAGGCGAATTCTACAGCGTTTAAACTCGCTGTCAACCTTCTTCTCAACCGCTGACGATCAGTTGATCGTAGCCCTTTCAGCTCCTTCCGAATCGGCTAACTCGTTGAATCTCAAGGAGTTTGTCGTTCCGTTGTCGCTGGAAGTGGGGCGCATTATAAGGGGATTCGAAAGCGCGTCAACCTTTAATTTCAAGAAATTGAAATATAAGGGGAAAGGACCGCGCCAGGGCTGCCAGATGCTCGCCACAACACCTCTCAAAGCCAAGCCATCGATAGACAGGCCAATAGCCGCCCTGACGCCCAGCAAAAGCAACAGCAACAACCAAACCCCCAAAAACAAAGCGGGGAGGCCTACCGGCCTCCCCGCTTCTATATAGCTACACCACCAGACAATCACTCAGCCTTGAGGGTAACCCGGCCAAACGACTTCTTGCCCGCCTGGCACACATGAGTAGCACCAAGGACAAACATGAAGTCCTTGTCCACCACCGCACCATCAACCTTCACCGCGCCACCACTCAGCAGGTCCCGAGCCTGCGCCGAGTTCTTCACCAGACCAGACCGGTTCAGCACAGCAGCGATCGGCAGGTCTTCCGCCGCAGCCACTTCGATCTCCGGCAGGTCTTCCGGCAACTCGCCTTCCTTCATACGGTTACCCGCAGCACGATGAGCATTGGCCGCAGCCTCTTCACCATGGAAACGCGCAACAATCTCTTCCGCCAGCTTGATCTTGATGTCACGCGGGTTGGCACCATTGGCGACGTCAGCGCGGAACTGCTCGATCTCCTCCATCGAACGGAAGCTCAGCAGCTCGAAGTAACGCCACATCAGCGTATCCGGGATCGATACCAGTTTGCTGTACATCACCCCTGGCGCTTCCTGGATACCTACATAGTTACCCAGCGACTTGGACATCTTCTTCACGCCGTCGAGCCCTTCGAGCAGCGGCATGGTCACGATATTCTGTGCTTCCTGGCCATAGGCGCGCTGCAGCTCACGCCCCATCAGCAGGTTGAACTTCTGGTCGGTACCGCCCAGCTCGACGTCCGCCTTAAGTGCTACCGAGTCGTAGCCCTGCACCAGCGGGTAGAGGAACTCGTGGATGGCAATCGGCTGGTTGGTGGTGTAGCGCTTGTCGAAGTCATCACGCTCGAGCATGCGCGCCACGGTGTACTGCGACGCCAGGCGAATGAAGTCGGCCGGGGTCAGCTTGTCCATCCAGGTGGAGTTGAACGCAACCTCGGTCTTGGCCGGGTCGAGGATCTTGAACACCTGCTGCTTGTAGGTCTCGGCGTTATCCAGCACCTGCTCGCGGGTTAGCGGCGGGCGCGTGGCGCTCTTGCCGCTCGGGTCGCCGATCATGCCGGTGAAGTCACCGATCAGGAAGATGACCTGGTGCCCCAGCTCCTGGAACTGGCGCAGCTTGTTGATCAGCACCGTGTGACCAAGGTGCAGGTCCGGGGCGGTCGGGTCGAAGCCGGCCTTGATGCGCAGAGGTTGGCCGCGCTTGAGCTTCTCCACCAGTTCCGACTCGACCAGTACTTCTTCCGCACCGCGCTTGATAAGCGCCAGCTGCTCTTCAACCGACTTCATAGACAAACCCGCAAGGCTCAGATTCAGGGGGAGCCAACCATACAAGATCGGCCGTCAATTACAAGTTTCGCAAAGGAATGTGACCCGTACACGGGTTTGCGGCGTCTACGCGCCCTTGCGTGAAAATGGATTTGGTTATATTTTATACAGTTATTTCATCTTCATCATGTCATTCATCTTTTCCATTTCACCTTTTTCAAAGTCACCTTGCCCATGACCAACGAACCGCCTAAAGCGCCCCCGCTTTATCCGAAAAGCCATCTGTTGGCCGCCAGCGGCATCGCCGCCCTGCTCAGCCTGGCTCTGCTGGTGTTTCCCTCCAGCGAAGTGGAAGCCAAGAAAACCACCCTCAGCCTCGAACTGGAGAGCCCTGCCGAGCAGTTGAAGGACGAATCCCGCGCTGCGCCCCTGGTACAGGCCGAAGGCGAGCAAGGTTCGCCATTCGCCCGGATCGAAGACGCCGCCCCCGAGACGCAGAAGGCCGAGCAACCAGCAGCCCCTGCCGCCGAACCGGTCGCCGAAGCCGCCAAGGAGCCAAGCCACCGCGAAGTCACCGTAGCCCGTGGCGATACGCTGTCTACCCTGTTCGCCAAGGTCGGCCTGCCGGCCAATGCGGTGCATGACCTGCTGGCCACCAACAAGCAGGCCAAGCAGTTCAGCCAGCTCAAGCACGGCCAGGTGCTGCAGTTCGAGCTCGACAAGGATGGCCAACTGGCCAGCCTGCACAGCAAGGTCAGCAACCTCGAAACCATTCGCCTGACCAAGACTGCCAAGGGCTACACCTTCAACCGTGAAATCAGCAAACCAGTGGTGCGTACCGCCTACGCCCATGGCGTGATCAAAAGCTCACTGTCGGCCTCGGCCCAACGCGCCGGCCTGTCCCACAGCATGACCATGGATATGGCCCGAGTGCTGGGTTACGACATCGATTTCGCCCAGGATATTCGCCCCGGCGATGAATTCGACGTGGTTTACGAGCAGAAGGTGATGGACGGCAAGGTCGTCGGCACTGGCAACATCTTGTCTGCGCGCTTCACCAACCGCGGCAAAACCTACACCGCCGTGCGCTATACCAACAAGCAGGGTAACACCACCTACTACACCGCCGACGGCAACAGCCTGCGCAAAGCCTTCATCCGTACCCCGGTGGACTTTGCCCGCATCAGCTCGCGCTTCTCCGCCGGCCGCAAGCACCCGATCCTGAACAAGATCCGCGCCCACAAAGGCGTCGACTACGCCGCCCCACGCGGTACCCCGATCAAGGCAGCCGGTGACGGCCGCATCGAACTGGCCGGGCGCCGTGGTGGTTACGGCAATACCGTAATCATCCAGCACGGCAACCGCTACAAGACGCTGTACGGCCACATGCAGGGCTTTGCCAAGGGCATCAAGACCGGCAGCTCGGTCAAGCAGGGCCAGATCATTGGCTACATTGGCACCACCGGCCTGTCCACCGGCCCACACCTGCACTACGAGTTCCAGGTCAACGGCGTGCACGTCGACCCGCTGAGCCAGAAGGTGCCAATGGCCGATCCGATTGCCAAGAATGAGCGCCAGCGCTTCCTGCAGCAGAGCCAGCCCCTGATCGCCCGCATGGATCAGGAAAAGGCCACCATGCTCGCAGCGAACAAGCGCTAAGCCATGGCGCTCTACCTGGGGGTAATGTCCGGCACCAGCCTTGATGGCCTGGACATTGCCCTGATCGAACAAGGCGAGCAGCTGGAACTGCTCGCCACCCACTACCTGCCCATGCCCAGCGATTTGCGCCAGGAATTGCTCGCCCTGTGCAGCAGCGGCCCGGACGAAATCGCCCGCGCCGCGCTGGCAGAAAACCGCTGGGCCAGCCTGGCAGGCGAAGGTATCCGCCAACTGCTGGCCCGCCAGGGGCTGCAGGCCGATGCCATCCGCGCCATCGGCAGCCACGGCCAGACCATCCGCCACGAACCGGCGCGCGGTTTTACCGTGCAAATCGGCAACCCGGCCCTGCTTGCCGAGCTGACCGGCATCAGCGTGGTCGCCGACTTCCGCCGCCGCGATGTGGCTGCCGGTGGCCAAGGTGCGCCATTGGTACCCGCCTTCCACGACACACTGTTCAGCCACCTCGGCCAGCGCCTGGCAATCCTTAACGTGGGCGGCTTCAGCAACCTCAGCCTGATCGAGCAGGACAAACCGGTCCACGGCTTCGACTGCGGCCCGGGTAACGTGCTGCTGGATGCCTGGATCGAACGTAAGCGCGGCCAGGCCTATGATGCTGATGGTGCCTGGGCGGCCTCGGGTAATGTGCAGGCGGATTTGCTCAGCGCACTGCTGGCCGACCCGTTCTTCGCCGGCAGCGGCCCGAAAAGCACCGGCCGCGAGGTATTCAACCTGCCCTGGTTGGATGGCCACCTGGCCCATCTGCCCGCTTACCGCGACGAGGATGTGCAAGCCACACTGCTGGAGCTGACCGCACGCAGCATCATCGACTCGCTTGGCAATGCCCAGCAAGGCACCGAAGCGCTGCTGGTTTGCGGTGGTGGTGCGCGTAACGGCGCGCTGATGGCACGCCTCGGCCAATTGCTGCCCGAGGCCCGCGTCGCCAGTACTGGTGCTCATGGCGTGGACCCGGACTGGGTCGAGGCCATGGCCTTTGCCTGGCTGGCCCATTGCTGCCTGGAAGGCATCGCCGCCAACCGCCCCAGCGTCACGGCTGCCAAGGGCCTGCGTGTATTGGGCGCGATCTACCCGGCATAGCTGCTACGCCAGAAAGCAAAACGCCGCGCAATTGCGCGGCGTTTTTCGTTTTTGACCAGGCTTCAGATCGAGAACGACGACCCACAGCCACAGGTGGTGGCGGCATTCGGGTTCTTGATCACGAAACGCGAGCCTTCCAGGCCTTCCTGGTAGTCCACTTCGGCGCCAGCCAGGTACTGGAAGCTCATCGGGTCGACCACCAGCGACACGCCTTCGCGCTCGACGATGGTGTCGTCTTCGGCCACATCTTCATCGAAGGTGAAGCCGTACTGGAAGCCCGAGCAACCACCACCGGTCACGAACACCCGCAGCTTCAGACGTTCATTGCCTTCCTCATTGACCAGGTTCTTCACCTTCTGGGCTGCCCCATGGGTGAACTCCAGACCGGTAGGGGTGAAGGTTTCGACGCTCATGTTGATTCTCCCGGCGCGCTAGCCGTCATAAAACTCGATGACGCGCATTATCCGCTTTCCCGAGAAAATCGGTCAAGAATTGTGCGGCTTTAGTCGCGACATACAAAAAGGCCCGCACGACGCGTAATGCTGTTCACTTAAGCATTTGAGTCCGAGCCAGGGTTTCTAGAAAATCCGATACCAGCCCCCTGGTATCGGATTTTTTTATGCCCATTCAGCAGCAATTGCTCGA
>NZ_JBDJLK010000155.1:0-5394 GCF_039673335.1 Pseudomonas sp. TWI929 | reverse complement strand
CGACGAAATCGCTTCGGCCCGCGGCCTGGAGATTTCATTGGCGCTGCTGATTCAGCCGATGGGCCAGCCGACGCCCGGCACCGAAGCACAGGACCCGCGCCTAAAACGCCTTGAGCAGTGGCTGGATCAGCACGACAGCCCGCTGTACACCGCCCTGGCACCGTTCAACCCGTTCAAGGACAAGGCCGATGCGATCGGCAGCCTGTTCGGCGCCAGCGACAACGTGATCGAAGGGTTGGCCGGCCGTTTTCCGGCCATGGCAGGCATTACCGACCTCACCGCCCAGTCGGTCAATACCGTGGTGCTCAGGCGCCTGCGTGGGCAGACAAGGTGGGATGCCAGTCATGGCCTGCGTCAGCAGGTGATGTTGGCGGCGCGTGAGGGCAATGCCGAGAAAGCATTGGGGCTGCTGGCGGCGCGCTACCGCATCACCGAGCAGGCCATCGCGGAAAACCCCTTCAGCGAGGAGGTACAGAAGTATTTGAAGAGCGGCATGGCGCAGGTTGAGGAGATGAAAGAACTGCGTATCTCCGGAAGCCGGACGGTGTCCATCGAACTGACCACCACCGCGCGCGTGAAGCCCAACTTCCTCGGGTTGCTGACATCGGGCAGTGGCAGCGGTTTGAACGCGGGCATGCTGTGGTTCAACGTGATCTCACTCAAGACCGCCTACAACAGCCTGCAGCAGAGCGATGCACCGGAATACACGATGGGGTTCGCATCATCGATCTTCGGGGTAATCGGTGCGGCATCGGCGACGCTGGTGAGCGTGCGCGCAACGCAGAAAGCCGTGATGCTGAGGTTGAGTTCAACAGCACCAGGGATGGCTTTTGGCAATGGGGTTATCAAGTTCTTAAGCAGTAATCTCTACGCGCGTTTAGCGGGATACTCAGCAATCGCATTTAGCCTGTTCTCTGATATCTCCAAAGCAATACGTCAGAGCGCAAACGGCAGTCGATCAGCTGCCGACTACACGATGACGGGTGGTTTGACCATGGCTGTCGGGTCTGTTGTCGTCCTTGAAGCTGGACTTGCAGTTGCGGGCGTCACAACGCTAGTGCCCTTTGCCGGATGGGCCGCAGCAGCGCTTGTACTCGTAGGGGTTGCAATCATTGCTGGTGGGCTTTACCTACATGCCAAAGCCCACGAACACCTCCACAGCCCTATTGAATTTTGGGCAGCCCGCGGTATTTTCGGCAATCGCAATAATGATGGCGAGATCCGCCCTGAAATTCTCCTGGACCATGAAAAAAAGCTGCCTGCATTCCCTTCGTTACATGCAGAGATCAAAGCCTGGCACAACGAACATTACGGACCAAAACTACTTTCAGCCGAACAGGCCCTATCACTCGGTATCAGAAATGTAGATACCCGATGGCACGATAATAATCATTGGGCACCGCCAAACTGGACTGCCATCACGCGCAACGAAGTAGCCACACGTCAGCCAACAGCCGAATTTACAGTGCTGCTGCCAGGTTTCGTATTGGGAGTAAGCGAATGGTCAGGAAGCTTAAGCACGTTTCGTGACGCTCAAGGAATGGATGTATTCCCAATCGCCCCCACTGGCCAACTTGTAGCTGCCGGTTTGGTCCTGCACTTCGAGAACCCCCTATCCAACCAAAGTAATATCTCATTGCATCTAGCCTACAGTGCCAACCAAGGACTGGACGAAGACAATGAAACACAGTCAATATTTCGCCTGGAGCGCTAAATTTGTCAACTATCTGGTTATTCAATACAACATCAAACTCAGGACATAAACCCGCAATTAGCGGGCAGCTATTAAATTTATCAGAAAATACTTTATGCCTGCGAAACCCCTGGGTTACAGACTCAGTTTTTATGGGGAAACTCTATTGCGCAATGATTATCGCACTGATGATTGGCGCCTACCCTTATTTATTATCCAGCGAAGCCTGGGACCCCTACACATTCAGTCCCATCTTGATCGCCGGAACAGTGCTCGCACCTCTCATTTTCCTTCCATTCCTAGCCTATCGAATATATTTCATAAAAAAACTATCAAGCATCTGCCTCAACCGAACATCCAAAAAAATTTACTATCAACGATTGAGCAAACTATTCGTTTTTGACTGGAACAATACCGGCGGAGGCATCTTCAAGCGCACCGAATTCGGAGGCTCATCTTTCAGCACCAGCTACGCCCTCGCCTTCGCTCCTCGCCGAGCTGATGGCAGCCTCCACCAGAAAGACTGCCTCTGGGTCGACAGCAACGAACCCACCGAACCCGGCGTCAAACACGTTGCCGAAGTCTGGGAATACCTCCGCCATTTCATGGAGCATGGCCCGGACAAACTGCCACCGCCCGGCGAACCCAACTGGTGGCACCGGCCACTTCACGCCATCTGCCTGACCCCGGCCGAAGCCTGGCGCCACTACGCCCCCTGGCGCACCGGCGAACCGGGTGAAATGCAGGGCAAAAAGAACTGGCAACTGCCGTTCTGGGCCGTGCTGTACCCCTATAACCTCAAACTTGCCATCTGCTGGTATGGCGTCTGCCGGCTGTTCAACGTTCGCGCAGCACCGCCGCCGCCAGCAGCCTTCGAAGTGGCACCTGTTCAACCAAGCAAAAGGAAGCGCAAATGAAACCCATCGTACTCGTGGGCCATCGTCATAGCTGCCCGATACATGGCGAAGGCGAAGTGGAAACCGGCGCTAGCGCAACATTCGTGGATGGCAGGGCTGTAGCGCGCGTAGGCGACCGCATCAGTTGCGGCGCCGTAATCGAAACAGGGGCTGCCTGCACAATCATCGAGGGCCAACCCGCAGCAAGGGAGGGAGACACCACCAGCCACGGAGGAACGCTAATCGAAGGGGACCCAGGTTGGCTCGTTGATTAACAGCAAATAGTTGATACTAAAGCCTGTCCGGCTCGCGATCTGGGTCGTTCCGCGGCTCAAATCGCGAACCGGCTTTCACAAGCACGAAAACCCATTGAAATTTGTTGAAATTATTAACTCATCCAGCGTAGGAATTTACTTACACAAACAACACAAGTACAAACAGCCTCACAAACGACCAACCCATCACGATCAACCTGATAAATTTCTCAAATTATTTCTCCGCTTGCATTGCTGCGCAGCGGGCGCTAACACTAATCCCATCAAGCATTGGAGAAACCCTATGTCCCGCCTCGCCGAATTTCGCGCTCTGGAATGGCTACTGGCTACAAAAAAATCCGAACTCCACTTCATAGAAATCGACCCCCATTTTAGACGTGAACTCGAATTCGAAAGCAAGCTCCACGACCTACTTGCCGAATACCAATTCGACCTGGCAAACGTACTGACCATTTTCGAAAACGAGTGCAAGAACAAGTACAGCGATATCGATCAGCAATGGCGCCCCCTCGCACCCCCCCCACGTTACAGAACGCGGCAAAGCAAATACTATAAAAACCCGCACACCGGTGAAGTCGTAGAAGCCAAAAGCACCCTGCACAAAACCGTGCGCCTGTGGATTAAGCAATATGGCCGCAACGAGGTGGAAAGCTGGGCAACTGCATGGTCTGTTTGCGCGCACAAACCAGACCTTTAGCCAGCAGCCAATACCCCGCCCAGAACATCGGCCACCGCTTTCCCTACCCTCCCCGTCCTGCACCATCAGGCAACAAGGGTCAAATCCTTCTACCCTTTATTAACGTGAATCCCCGCCGCGCCCACAGGCCAACGCAACCGTTCGATAATCGAACAGTAGCCCGTCTCTTGAATTGACGCTGCCGCCTTCACTGCTCACCATGCACCGGCCTTGCGTGCCCCCCCTGCCTGGGAACCGGTCACGTACCCGAAGCACCGCAGCTGAATACAATTTCAAGAAACGAGCAGTCTATGAACCACTCCAAGATCACCCCCGCCGCGCCCCGGATGTCCCAGGGTTCGATCGGCGACAAGCTTCGAGCCGCCTTCGGCGTCGGCAAGACCCGTTGGGGCATGCTCGCCCTGGTATTCTTCGCCACTACCCTGAACTACATCGACCGCGCCGCTCTCGGCATCATGCAACCCGTCCTGGCCAAGGAAATGAGCTGGACGGCGATGGACTACGCCAACATCAACTTCTGGTTCCAGGTCGGCTATGCGATCGGCTTCTTGCTGCAAGGTCGGCTGATCGACAAGGTCGGGGTAAAACGCGCGTTCTTCTTTGCCGTGCTGCTGTGGAGCCTGGCCACCGGCGCTCATGGCCTGGCCACTTCGGCGGCCGGCTTCATGGTCTGCCGCTTCATCCTTGGCCTGACCGAGGCTGCCAACTACCCGGCCTGCGTCAAGACTGTGCGCCTGTGGTTCCCGGCGGGTGAGCGGGCGATTGCCACCGGTTTGTTCAATGCCGGCACCAACGTCGGCGCCATGGTCACCCCGGCGCTGTTGCCGCTGATCCTGGCCGTATGGGGTTGGCAGGCCGCGTTCATCGCCATGGGCAGCCTGGGCCTGGTGTGGGTGGTGCTGTGGGTGTTGAAGTACTACAACCCAGAAGACCACCCCAGCGTGCGCCAGAGCGAAGTGCAGTACATCCAGCAGGACGACGAACCCGAACCGACCCGCGTACCGTTCAGCCGTATCCTGCGCCTGCGTGGCACTTGGGCATTTGCGGTGGCCTATGCGATTACCGCACCGGTGTTCTGGTTCTACCTGTACTGGCTGCCGCCGTTCCTCAACCAGCAGTACAGCCTGGGCATCAACGTGACGCAGATGGGCATCCCGCTGATCATCATCTGGCTGACTGCAGACTTCGGCAGCATTGGTGGCGGCATCCTGTCGTCGTGGCTGATCGGCCGTGGCGTGCGGGCCACCACTGCGCGGCTGGTGTCGATGCTGATTTTCGCCTGCACCATGGTCAGCGTCATCTTTGCCGCCAACGCCAGTGGCCTGTGGGTCGCAGTGGCGGCCATCTCGCTGGCGGTGGGCGCACACCAGGCGTGGACGGCAAATATCTGGAGCCTGGTAATGGACTACACGCCCAAGCACCTGGTGAGCACGGTATTCGGTTTCGGCAGCATGTGTGCAGCGATTGGCGGGATGTTCATGACGCAGATCGTCGGCAGCGTGCTGACCGCCACCAACAACAACTATGCCGTGTTGTTCACCATGATCCCGGCCATGTACTTCCTGGCGCTGGTGTGGATGTACTTCATGGCGCCGCGCAAGCTCGAGAACACCTGAGCGCGCTAGCCACTTACCTCTACGGGGCCCTTGCGGGCCCTTTTTTTCGCCTGGCATTCATTACAGCTGCAACGCTGCACACTGTGGGAGATTCTGTCTTGCATAACTCTCCTGGCCAGCACTGGCCCTTGTAGGAGCGGCCTTGTGTCGCGATGGGCTGCAACGCAGCCCCAGGGTTTCAGCACAGATGCACAAATTGCCGGGGCTGCTTCGCAGC
>NZ_JBDJLK010000154.1:0-5937 GCF_039673335.1 Pseudomonas sp. TWI929 | reverse complement strand
CCCACAGGCAATGTACTATCCCTGTGGGAGCGGGCGTGCCCGCGAAGAGGCCAGTAGAGACAACAGAGACCGCCTGCCGTACTCTACGCGCCCATACGCCAAACACCCACTGAGGTAACCCCGCTTGAGCACCAAGTACCCGTACATCGCTACCATCACCATCAGCGCCGAAGACCGCGGGGGTGATACCGAGGCCTCGGAAAACCCAAACATGCGCGTTGGCCTGGAGGCGGTGACCGAAACCCTGAAAAAGGTGCATTTCGTCGGTACGCTCGCGGCACCCGAAAAGAACGCCACGCACATCTGCGTGACCCTGGAGAACGGCCTGACCTACTACGGCCCGATCGTCAACGGCCACGCCGAACTCGAAGGCGGCTGGATTGCCTTCGAGTCCGACATGCTCACCCCGGCAGAACTGGGCCTGTAAAGCTCAGTTCAATTCCGCCAGGCACTGCTCGAGGATATCCAGGCCTTCTTCGAGCACCTCGGCCTCGATGGTCAGCGGTGCCAGCAGGCGGATGATGTGCCGCGCCTTGCCGCTAGGCATCAGCAGCAGGCCCTTGGCCCGCGCTGCTTCCATCACCTTGGCCAGTTGCGCCGGTGCCGGGCTGCCATCGGCATTGACGAACTCGATGCCGCGCATGGCGCCCACGCCGGTCAGGCGGCCGATGAACGGGCTCAGGCCCGAGGCTTTCCAGCGCTCATGGCGGCTGACGATGGCCTGCTCCTGGCGCTCACCCCAGGTGGCGACGTTCTCGTCGGTCATCTGTGCCAGGCTGGCCAGCGCCGCCGCACAGGCAATCGGGTTGCCAGAATAGGTACCACCCAGGCCGCCCTTGGGCAGCGACGCCATCACTTCTTTGCGCCCAACCACTGCACCCAGCGGCATACCGCCGGCAATGCTCTTGGCCAGCAGCAGCAGGTCGGGCTCGATGCCCAGACGCGGGAAGGCGAAGCGCTGGCCGGTACGGCCGAAGCCCGACTGGATCTCGTCGATGATGATCAGGATGCCGCGCTCGTCGCAGAACCGGCGCAGCGCCTGGGCGAAGGCTGGGTCAAGGGCGAGGAAACCGCCTTCGCCCTGCACCGGTTCGAAAATGAACGCCGCCACGTCTTCCATCGCCAGCTCGACGCTGAACAGGCGGTCCATGGCCTTGAGCGCCTGTTCGCAGGTAACCCCGTTGTCGGCGCTGGGGTAAGGCAGGTGGTACACCGGCCCGGGCAGTTCGCCAACCCGTTGCTTGTATGGGGCGACCTTGCCGTTGAGGTTCAGGGTGGCCAGGGTGCGGCCATGGAAGCCGCCGTCGAAGGCGATGATGGCGCGCTTGCCGGTGGCGCCGCGGGCCACTTTCAGGGCGTTTTCCGCCGCTTCCGCGCCGCTGTTGGTGAGCATGCCGGCCAGGGGGTAACTGACCGGGACGAACTGGCTCAGTTGCTCCATCAGCGCCAGGTACGGGCCATGGGGGGCGGCATTGAAGGCGTAGTGGGTGAGGCGGGTGGCCTGGGCCTGGATCGCCTCGACCACGGCGGGGTTGCAGTGGCCCAGGTTGAGCACGCCGATACCGCCGACGAAGTCGATGTAACGTTTGCCGTCGGTGTCCCAGACTTCGGCATTGCGGCCATGGGAAAGTGTGATCGGGTGAACGATGGCAATGGACTGGCTGATACTTTCCTGGTTCATGGGGCACGCGGACCTTGTTCGAGTTTCTTATTATCCAAGCGTGTTGGCGGGTTATTCCGCAAACGAATTATTCGATTGCGGTCATTCCATGGATTCGTGATCTGGCGATTATTTTGTGTTGCCTGTGCCGGCCTCTTCGCGGGCTTGCCCGCTCCCACAGGTACTGCACAGTGTTCGAATCTGTGGTGATCCTGTGGGAGCGGGCAAGCCCGCGAAGAGGCCGGTACAGGCTAACTCAATCCCCCTCAGCCACCCGCTCCCGAATCCACTGCACAAAGGCCCGAATCTTGGGCACTTCGGCGGCATGTTCGGCATGGGCAATGAAGTGTCGGCCATTGCTCGCCACCGGATGGTCCCAGGCCACCACCAGCTTGCCCTCGCTCAGTTCTTCGGCCACCAGGTAGCGCGGAATCAGGGCAATGCCGCAGCCAGCGATGGCCGCACGGATGCACAGGTAGAACGTGTCGAAACGCGGCCCGTGGTAGCTGTTCTGGCTATGCAGCCCCAGCCCCAGAAACCACTCATGCCAGGCCTCCGGCCGCGACACGCATTGCAGCAGGCGGTGCTCGGTCAGCGCCTGGGCACTGTCGAAGCGGTGGTTGGCCAGCAGCTGCGGGCTACACACCGGAACCACTTCTTCGCTGAACAGCTCGATGCAGGTTGCCCCAGGCCAGGTGCCCTGGCCGAAGAAAAAGGCGATGTCGGCCTTGGCCTGCACCAGGTCGAATGGTTCCAGCTCGTTGCGGATGTCCAGGTGAATGCGTGGGTAGCGGTCGCCAAAACCCTTGAGTTTGGGTACTAGCCAACGCGCGCCGAAGGTTGGCTGGGTGGCAATGCGCAGCACTTCGGTTTCGTCGCCGTAGCTGAGGATGTAGCGGCTGGAAATATCGATCTGGGTGAGGATCTTGTTCACTTCGGTGAGGTACAGCGCGCCGGCCGGGGTCAGGTGCAGGCGCCGGCGAATGCGCTGGAACAGCGAGTGCGAGAGCATGTCCTCGAGCTGCGCCACTTGTTTGCTGACGGCGCTTTGGGTCAGGTGCAGTTCCTGGGCTGCGCGGGTGAAGCTGAGGTGGCGGGCGGCCGCTTCGAAGCACTGAAGGGCGGTGGTCGAAGGCATCAGGCGTTTGGACATGACAGGCAAATACCGAGCAAAAAAGGAAGAAGTTCATTCCATAACGGAATCATGTGTTTCGAAAAGGTCGTTTGTTGGCCCCGCCCTATAGATTAATACTGACCTGGATCAACGATTACAACCGGTCATACGAAGAGGAGGTCAGTACCCGCTTCCGGCAACTGCAAAACAACAACAACGAACATCAGAAATTTATAAGAATTCTGCTCCGACCTTCAGCCGCCATGCCGCGGCCGACCCATTTGAGGGTTCTTCATGGCTTCGCAAGACAACAAGAAACAGCGTTCCCTGCAGCACGGCCTGACCTCGCGTCAGGTGTCCATGATTTCCATCGCCGGTATCATCGGCGCCGGCCTGTTCATCGGCTCTTCCAATGCCATCGCCACCGCCGGCCCGGCCATTCTCATCTCCTACGCCATGACCGGCCTGCTGGTGCTGCTGGTAATGCGCATGCTCGGCGAAATGGCCATCGCCAACCCTAACAGCGGGTCGTTTTCCACCTATGCCTCCGAAGCCATCGGCCCTTGGGCCGGTTTTACCATCGGCTGGCTGTACTGGTGGTTCTGGGTGCTGATCATTCCGGTCGAGGCCATTGCCGGTGCCGACATCCTGCATGCCTACTTCCCTGGTGTGCCGTCGTGGCTGTTCGCCTTCCTGATCATGCTGGTGCTGTCGGGTACCAACCTGATCAGCGTGAAGAACTTCGGCGCCTTCGAGTACTGGTTCGCGTTGGTCAAGGTGGTGGCGATCATCGCCTTTATCGTGGTTTGCAGCCTGGCGGTGTTCGGCTTCTGGCCGCTGGCCGAGGTGTCCGGGGTCAGCCGGCTGTGGGACAACGGCGGCTTCATGCCCAACGGCTTCGGCACCGTGCTGGGTGGCGTGCTGATTACCATCTTCTCGTTCTTCGGCGCCGAAATCGTCACCATTGCTGCTGACGAAACCGCCAACCCGAAAGACAAGATCCGCCGCGCCACCAACCTGGTGGTGTACCGCATCGCCATCTTCTACCTGGCATCGATCTTCCTGGTGGTGTCGCTGGTTGCGTGGAACGACCCTGCGCTGAAAGCGGTTGGCTCGTTCCAGCGCGTGCTGGAAGTGCTGAACGTACCGGGCGCCAAGTTGCTGGTCGACCTGGTGGTGCTGGTGGCAGTGACCAGCTGCATGAACTCTGGCCTGTACACCGCCTCGCGCATGCTCTATTCGCTGGGGGCGCGTGGCCAGGCGCTGAGCGTGACCAAGCGTATCTCCGGTTCTGGCGTGCCGACCGTGGCGGTAATCTTCTCCACCCTGGCGGGCTTTGCCGGCTGCTTCGTCAACTATGTGTTCCCGGGCAAGGTGTTCGGCTTCCTGCTGTCTACCACCGGTGCCATCGCCTTGCTGGTGTACCTTGTGATTGCCGTGTCGCAGCTGCGCATGCGTGCCCGTGCCGAGCGCGAAGGGCGGCCGCTGGAGCTGAAGATGTGGCTGTTCCCGTACCTGACCTGGCTGGTGATCGGCACTATCGCCATGGTGCTGGGTTACATGCTGTTCAGCGATGCCTACCGCTATGAAACGCTGATGACCGCAGGTGTGACCGCGTTTATCCTGCTGGTTTCGCTGACCCAGCGGCGCGCCAAGGTGGTGGCGCAGACGGCCTGACGATTCTGCTTTAATGTGGGGGCGTTGCGCGCCCCCCATTCTAAAAAGCACAGGAAGCGTATGAACGACCAAACCCTATCCCTCCAGGCCCTCGCAGCGCCCGACGGCACCTGCTACGGCTGCGGTTGCTCCCACCCCAGCGGCCTGCACCTGCAGAGCCACTGGGACGCCGACGGCATCCACCTGTTGTGCCGGCACGCGCCCGACAGCACTTTCATCGGCTGGCCCGGCCTGGTCTATGGCGGCCTGCTGGCAATGCTGGTCGACTGCCACTCCAACTGGACGGCCATGGCCTACCACTACCGCAACGAAGGCCGCGAGCCGGGCAGCCTGCCGCGCATCGACTGCGTTACTGGCACCCTCAACCTGACCTACCTGAAACCTACGCCGATGGGCGTCGAGCTGTTGCTCAAGGCGCGCGTGGAAGGTGAAGTTGGGCGCAAGAGCCGGGTGGTTTGCGAAGTCTGGGCCGACGATGTGCTGACCGTGACTGCCGACTCGGTGTTCGTCCGCGTCGATACCGAAAAGCTCAAGCTCAAGGCTCACGGCCAAGCTTGAGCTGCCAGCGCTGATGAAGGGTCGGTGATGGTCAGCGGCCGGGGATGTCTCTAGAGTGACAGGTTCATTCCCCAGGCAAGGTTGATCATGACCGATCTCAGTGCTTTCCCCATTACCCGCAAGTGGCCCGCCCAACACCCCGAACGCCTGCAGCTGTATTCACTGCCGACGCCCAACGGCGTCAAGGTGTCGATCATGCTCGAAGAAATCGGCCTGGCCTATGAGGTGCACAAGGTCAGTTTCGACAACGACGACCAACTGAGCGCCGAGTTCATCTCGCTCAGCGCCAACAACAAGATCCCCGCTATTCTCGACCCTGATGGCCCAGGCGGGCAGCCGCTGCCGCTGTTCGAGTCGGGGGCGATCCTGCAGTACCTGGCGGAGAAGAGCGGCCAGTTGCTCAGCCAGGACCCCGCCCAGCGTTACCAGACCCTGCAGTGGCTGATGTTCCAGATGGGCGGCATCGGGCCGATGTTCGGCCAGGTTGGGTTCTTCCATTTCTTCGCCGGCAAGGCGTACGAGGACAAGCGCCCGCGGGACCGTTATGTCAACGAGTCCAAGCGCTTGCTGGGCGTGCTGGACCGGCATTTGAAAGGCCGGGAATGGATGGTCGACGAGTACAGCATCGCTGATATCGCGATCTTCCCATGGGTGCGTAACCTGGTGGAGCGGTACAACGCCCGTGAGTTGGTCGGCTTCGATCAGTTCAAGGAAGTGCAGCGGGTGCTGGCGGCGTTCCTTGAGCGGCCGGCGGTGCAGCGGGGCCTGAAGATCCCGGGCTGAGCAGGACGCCCCGACCATATATGTATGCACTGGCTTTTGTAGGAGCGGCCTTGTGTCGCGAAAGGGCTGCAAAGGCAGCCCCGGCAATCTATGCGTTCCCGCTGGAATCCCGGGGCCGCTTTGCGGCCCTATCGCGACACAAGGC
>NZ_JBDJLK010000153.1:0-6243 GCF_039673335.1 Pseudomonas sp. TWI929 | reverse complement strand
GGCCGCACAGCGGCCCCAGGCTTCCAGCGTTGCAGCAAAAATTGCTAGGGCCGCTACGCGGCCCTTTCGCGACGCAAGGCCGCTCCCACAAAAAACTCCCAAACCTACCTTTTGCTGAAAAAGCGTTTCAGCTTCCCTCATCATTGCCGATAACCCGTGCACGAGTCAGCGGGCATCCAGAACAACAACGCCTGGCGATCGAAGATCAAGCGAGCGAAAACTACTTCTGGAGAGCGTGCATGAACAGCTGGTTCGCCAACATCAGCGTCAACCTCAAACTCGGCCTGGGCTTTGGCCTGGTACTGATCCTCACCGGCCTGCTGGCCTTGACCGGCTGGACCAGCCTGGGCAGCCTGATCGACCGCAGCAACTGGATGGGCGATATCGGCCAGCTCAACAAAGACCTCACCGACCTGCGCATTGCGCGCCTGCAGTACATGATCGCCAATGGCGACGATGCCGCAGCAGCCAATACCCAGGCCAAGCTGGACGCCTTCGGCAAACAGCAGGCCTACCTGGCCAGCACCTTCAAGAGCCCGGAGAACGTCAAGCTGCTGGGCGAACTGGGCGAGACCATCAGCGCCTACAAGCTATCGCTGAACAAGATGCGCCAGGGCTACGACGCCACCCGCGCCGCCCGTGCGGCCATGGACAGTTCTGCAACCCGCGCCGACCAGGCCATGGACGCCCTCAGCCAGGAAGTCATGGCACGCCCAGAAGCCGACAGCGTGCGCCTGGCCCAGTACCAACTGATCAGCAAGGCCCGCCAGCAACTGCTGCAGGTGCGCATCGACGTGCGCGGCTACATTGCCGACAACAGTGCCGCCAACGAGCAGGCCGCCCTGCGCCAGCTGGACGCGGCCCTGGCCGAGATCGACGACCTCAAGCGCCAGCTGCCCGCCGAAGACGCCCGCCTGCAACAGTTCGAACGCTCGGTGCTGGCCTACCGTGACGCCGTGCGCCAGTTCCGCGACGCGGTCGCCAACATCACCACCTCTCGCGCCGAAATGACCGTGCAAGGCGCCGACATCGTCAAGCGCAGCGATGCGCTGTACCAGATCCAGCTGGAACGTCGCGACATCGAAAGCACCCAGGCCCGCAGCCTGCAGGCCATCGCCACGCTGCTGGCATTGCTGGTCGGCGTACTGGCGGCAGTGCTGATCACCCGGCAGATCACCCGCCCACTGCACGACACCCTGGTGGCGGTGGAAAAGATCGCCAGCGGCGACCTTACCCAGCACCTGCGCGTTACCCGCCGCGACGAACTGGGCATGCTGCAGCAAGGCATCGCGCGCATGGGCACTACCCTGCGCGAGCTGATCAGCGGCATCCATGATGGCGTCACCCAGATCGCCAGCGCCGCCGAGGAGCTATCGGCAGTGACCGAGCAAACCAGCGCCGGTGCCAACAGCCAGAAGGTCGAGACCGACCAGGTGGCCACTGCCATGCACGAAATGGCCGCCACGGTTCAGGAAGTGGCGCGCAATGCCGAACAGGCCTCGCATGCCGCCACCGGTGCCGATGACGAAGCCCGCGCCGGCGACCGTGTGGTGGGCGAAGCGATTGGCCAGATCGAGCGCCTGGCCGAAGAGATGCACCGCTCCACCGAGGCCATGAACCTGCTGCAGCAGGAAAGCCAGAAGATCGGCAGCGTGATGGACGTGATCAAATCGGTGGCCGAGCAAACCAACCTGCTGGCGCTTAACGCGGCGATCGAAGCGGCGCGTGCTGGCGAAGCCGGCCGTGGCTTTGCCGTGGTCGCCGATGAAGTGCGCGGCCTGGCCCAGCGCACGCAGAAGTCTACCGAAGAGATTGAAGAGCTGATTGCCAGCCTGCAGCACGGCACCCAGCAAGTGGCCACCGCCATGCACGGCAGCCGCACCCTGACCGACAGCAGTGTCGAGCTGGCGCGCAAGGCCGGGGCATCGTTGGAAAGCATTACCAGCACGGTGTCGGGCATCCAGTCGATGAACCAGCAGATTGCTGCGGCGGCGGAACAGCAGAGTGCGGTGGCTGAGGAGATCAGCCGCAGCATCCTGAATGTGCGCGATGTGTCGGAGCAGACGGCGGCAGCCAGTGACGAGACGGCGGCATCCAGCGTGGAGCTGGCGCGGCTGGGTGGGCAGTTGCAGACGTTGGTCAGCCAGTTCCGCGTCTGACCTCTGAAACCTGGGGCCGCTTTGCGGCCCTGCCGCGGTCGCTCAGCAGGCGTACATCGCCAGCTTGCGCTGGATAAAATCGAGGAAGCACTGAATACGCAACGCCAACTGGGTGTTGCGGTAGTACACCGCGTGGATTGGCTGGCGGTAGCCGTTGTTGGCCTCGCTCAGCAACACTTGCAGGCGCCCGGCGCGGATGTCCTCGTGGGTCATGAAGTGCGACAGGCTGACGATGCCCTCCCCGGCCAGTGCCAGTTGGCGCAGGGTTTCGCCACTGGAGGCGATCAGCGCCGGGCGGATGCTCCAGCGGTCACCCTGGGCATGGCGCAGCGGCCAGTGGTTGAGCGTTTCGGGCTGGCTGAAGCCAAGCAGGCAGTGATTGTTCAGGTCTTCGACCTGTTGCGGCGTGCCGTGCTGCTCCAGGTAGGCCGGGCTGGCCAGCACCTGCACCGGGCTGCAACCCAGGTTGCGTGCATGCAGGCTGGAATCGGCCAGTTCGCCGATGCGGATCGCCACGTCGGTGCTTTGCTCCAGCAGGTCGATGATCAGGTCGTCGGTGTTCAGCTCCAGCTCGATGCCCGGGTACTGGCGGCGGAACTCGCCGATCCACGGCAGGATGGCATGCAGCATGAATGGCGCGGCGGCATTGATGCGCAGGCGCCCGGTGGGCGTCTGCCGGTTCATCGACAGGCGCTCTTCCATCTCGTCCATCTGCTCCAGGATGAGCCGCGAGCGCTCAAGGAAGAAACGGCCCTCTTCGGTCAGGTCCATGCGCCGGGTGGTGCGGTTGACCAGCGTGGTGCCCAGCTTGCCCTCCAGGCGCGACAGGGTGCGGCTGACGGCGGACGGGGTCTGCCCCATCTGCTCGGCGGCGGCGGAGATCGAGCCGCAGTCGATGACGGCGACGAATACCTGGAGCTCTTCGGATCGGGTTTTCACATCTGGGCCTGTGGTGGGTCTCAGCAGAGATTAGATAGCCGCTTGTCGATGCCAAGTCCAGTGCTGCCTGTACGGGCCTCTTCGCGGCGGTTCGACGCCTCGATAAACCCGCTCCCACAAGTACCCACAGTCCTTGAGACCTGTGCAATACCTGTGGGAGCGGGTTTACCCGCGAAGAGGCACTTACAGGCGAATGCTTACTGTGCCTTTCCAAACACCTTGTCCAAATGCGCCTCATAGGCCGCCAACGCCGCCGGCACATCCGGGCGCTTCATCACATCCACTGCCAAAAAGGTCGGCAGGCCAGTCATGCCAAGGAACTGGTTGGCCTTGTGGAACGGGAAGTACACCGCATCCACACCCTTGCCTTCAAAGAAATCCGTCGGGTCATCAAACGCTTGCTGCGGCGCGTTCCAGGTCAGCGACAGCATGTACTGCTTGCCATGCACCAAGCCGCCGCTGCCGTACTTCTGCGAGTGGTCGGAACGGGTGCGGCCGTCGTTGGCATACAGGCTGCCATGGCCTGCAGTGAACACATCGTCGACGTACTTCTTCACGGTCCACGGCGCCCCCATCCACCAGCCGGGCATCTGGTAGATCACCACATCGGCCCACAGAAACTTCTCCACCTCTTCCTGGGCGTCATAGCCGCCGTCGATGAAGGTCTGGCGCACATCGAAACCGGCACGGTCCAGGTAAGCGATGGCCGTTTCGTGCAAGGTCGCGTTGAGGCGACCGTCAGAGTGAGCGAACTGTTTACCACCGTTGAGCAAAAGGATCTTCTTCATGCGGGCCTCGCGGAAAAATTCAGGCCGGCAGGTTAGAGCCTCGCAGACTCTGGAAACAGCAGCGATGGGGCAAAATACAATTGACCTTAAATCACGAATGAGCAACACATTATTGCCGTAGAATCGCTTCACCGCCCATCACCGAGTAGCGCCCCATGAGTGAACAGTACGCCTTCATCCTCAAAGCCAAGACCCGCCCGGAAATGGCTGAAGCGTTCGAGACCCTGTTCCGACCCTACGTCGAGCCAAGCCGCCAGGAGCCAGGCTGCATCGAATACCACATGCTGCGCGACAAGCAGGACCCGAGCCTGTTCGTGTTCTTCGAGGTGTGGGCCGACAAGGCCGCGCTGGACGTGCACTCGGCCCTGCCGCACATGACCGCGTTCTTTGAACAGCGCATGGACTACCTGGAACGCGATTTCGATATCCAGATGATCGACATGCTCAGCGCCTCATCGGCTAACCGTTGATCAGCAAATGGCCGCCGAGTGCGGCCAGGCCGATGAAGAAGCAACGCTTGAACAGCAGCGCGCTGATGCGCTGACGCAGCCACTGACCGGCCAGCATGCCGAGCAAGGCCGGCGCCAGCATCAACAGCGAAGCCCCCAGTGCCTGGCCACCCAGGGCATCCTGCCCGGCCAGGCCAACGGCCAAGGCCAGGGTCGACACCGTGAACGACAGGCCCAGGGCCTGGACCATCTGCTCCCGGCTCATGCCCAGGCTCTGCAGGTAAGGCACCGCCGGCATCACGAACACCCCGGTCGCCGCCGTGACCAGGCCAGTTACCAGGCCGCAAAGCGGCCCCAGCCAGCGTTCGTGCCCTGGCGCCAGGTGCAAGCCTGGGCCGACCAGCCCGTACAACGCATACACCAGCAAAGCCGCACCCAGCGCGTGTGCGGCCCACGGCCCGCTGTTGATCCCCAGCCAGGCGCTGCCCAGCAAGGTACCAACGAAGATCATCGCCAGCATCGGCCCCAGGCGGACCAACAAGCCACGCAGGTGTCCGCCGCTGGCCAGCTGCCACAGATTGGTGAGGGTCGAGGGCACGATCAGCAACGCCGCAGCCTGCACCGGCGACATAGCCAGGCCCAACAGGCCCATGGCGATGGTTGGCAGGCCGAGGCCAATCACCCCTTTCACCGCACCGGCCAGCAGGAAGGTAAGCACCACCAGCAATGACAGTGCCGGGCCAATGTTCTGGTAGAAAGCGAGCAAGGTATTCATGGGCCGATGATGGCGTATACCGGCCGAGCTGAAAATCTGCCATATACTCAGCCTGACTCTTGCCAGGACAGAGCCAGATGCATTTCGACCTGATCGACCTCAGGCTGTTCCAGCACACCCTGGAGTGCGGCAACATCACCGCAGGTGCCAGCCGCAGCCACCTGTCACTGCCGGCGGCCAGTGCGCGCATCCGCGCCATGGAAGCATCGCTGGGCATCCCTTTGCTGGAACGCAACCGCCGTGGCGTGCAACCGACCCCAGCCGGCCAGGCACTGCTACAGCATGCCCGACTGATAACGCAGCAGGTCGAGCGCCTGCAGTTCGACCTGGGCCAGTACGCGCAGGGGCAGCAAGGCCAGGTCCGTTTGTTGTGCAACACCGCAGCGCTCACCGAGTACCTGCCGGAGCTGTTGGCCAACTACCTGGCTGAAAACCCGGGGGTAAGCGTGGATGTGCAGGAGTTGCCCAGCTTGCGCATCGTGCAGTCGATTACCCAGGCCATGGCCGACCTGGGCATCGTCTCGACCGCTGCCCCCAGCGAGCATCTACAGACCCGGCCGTTTCGTGACGACCCGCTGGTGCTGGTGACACCTTTGGGCCACCCGCTGGCCAGTGCGGTCGCGCCGAGCTTTATCGACAGCCTGGCCCATGGCTATGTCGGGCTGGGGGCAGCTAGTGCATTGGCTTTGTATCTGGAAGAGCAGGCACTGCGCGAGGGGCAGCGCATGCGGGTTCGGGTGCGGGCCGAGGGGTTCGATGGGGTAATCCGCATGGTCGCGGGCGGGGCTGGGGTCGGGGTGGTGCCGTTGGCTGCGGTGAAACGTTGGCAAGGGTTGTTGCCATTGCACTGGGTGGCGCTGGAAGAGCCATGGGCCAACCGTCGTTTGCTGCTGTGCGCCCGTGATTTTGCGGCCCTGCCGGGCTATGCCGCCGGGTTGGTAAACACCCTCACCAGCTGACGCAATCAATATGCTGCCTGTGCTTGCCGGCGATAGGCCCATGACTTGAAGTCGATGCGGTCGATGTGGGAGCAACTGTCTTGCTCAATTTCTAAAAGCTGGCGCGATCCCTGTGGGAGCGGGCTTGCCCGCGAACACGGGCGAAGCCCGTGCCATCCACCGCGGTGTCTTCTT
>NZ_JBDJLK010000152.1:0-6492 GCF_039673335.1 Pseudomonas sp. TWI929 | reverse complement strand
CGGTGGCGCCGACCTGCGCTACGCCGCCGAGCACATCACCTCCAAGGATGACGATGTAACCCTGATGGTCGGCGTCGACACCCAGGTGGTGCATGGCTTCGTCAACTGCAATGCCACCGGCGCCATCACCGGCATCGGCAACGCCCTGCCACGGGAAGTGCTGCAACTGGTGAGCCTGAGCAAGCAGGCGGCCAAAGGCGACGCTCGCGCCCGCCGCCTGGCACGCGAGCTGGAAGCGGCGCTGGCAGTGCTGTCGTCGTTCGATGAAGGCTGCGACCTGGTGCTGTACTACAAGCACCTGATGGTGCTGAACGGCGATACCGAGTACAGCCTGCACTTCAACGAAACCGACGCACTGACCGACGCCCAGCGCAACTATGCCGAGCAGCAGTACGCGCTGTTCCGCAACTGGTACGCCAGCTGGTCGGCCGAGCAGAACCTGGCCTGATCACCTGACCCAAGGCCGAACCGCAGCCCCCTGTGGGAGCGGGTTCACCCGCGAACACCGGCGAAGCCGGTGCCAGGCACCGAGTCGCCTGCTTCGCGGGTAAACCCGCTCCCACAGGGTATGCGGTTTGCCTTGATGCCTGAATCTGATTTACCAAGGAGGCTCCATGACCCTGACAGGCAACCTGCTGATCGGCCAGACCCCGGTTACCGGCAGCCGCACAGCCATCCACGCCGTCAACCCGGCCACCGGCCAGGCGCTGGAACCGGCCTACCTCGGCGGTACCGGCGAACACGTGGCCCAAGCCTGCGCCCTGGCCTGGGCGGCGTTCGATGCCTACCGCGAAACCTCGCTCGAACAACGGGCACAATTTCTTGAGGCCATCGCCGCGCAGATCGAAGCACTCGGCGATGCCCTGATCGACCGCGCCGTAGCCGAAACCGGCCTGCCCCAGGCGCGTATCCAGGGCGAGCGTGGCCGCACCTGCACCCAGCTGCGCACCTTCGCCCGTGTAGTACGCGCCGGCGAATGGCTGGACGTGCGCGTCGACAACGCCCTGCCCGAGCGCCAGCCGCTACCCCGCGCCGACCTGCGCCAGCGCCAGGTGGCCCTGGGGCCGGTAGCCGTGTTCGGCGCCAGCAATTTCCCCTTGGCCTTCTCGGTGGCCGGCGGTGACACCGCTTCAGCATTGGCGGCCGGTTGCCCGGTGGTAGTCAAGGCCCACAGCGCCCACCCCGGTACCAGCGAGCTGGTCGGCCAGGCAGTGGCGCAAGCGGTTAAACAGTGCGGCTTGCCAGAAGGCGTGTTCTCGCTGCTATACGGCTCTGGCCGTGAAGTAGGCATCGCGCTGGTCAGCGACCCACGCATCAAGGCGGTTGGCTTCACCGGTTCGCGTAGCGGTGGCGTGGCGCTGTGCCAGGCCACCCAGGCGCGCCCGGAGCCAATCCCGGTGTACGCCGAAATGAGCTCGATCAACCCGGTGTTTCTGTTCGACGCTGCCCTGCAGGCCCGCGCCGAGGCGCTGGCACAAGGCTTCGTCGCCTCGCTAACCCAAGGCGCCGGCCAGTTCTGCACCAACCCCGGCCTGGTCATCGCCCGCCAGGGGCCGGCGTTGCAGCGCTTCATCACGGCCGCCAGCGGGCATGTGCAGCAGGCCGCTGCGCAAACCATGCTCACCCCAGGTATCTTCAGTGCATACCAGGCCGGCGTCGGTGCCCTGGCGGAAAACGCCAATGCCCAGACCGCCGCCAGTGGCCTGGCTGGGCAAGGCCCCAACCAATGCCAGGCGCAGCTGTTCATTACCCAGGCCGAAGCCTTCCTGGCCGACCCGGCGTTGCAGGCTGAAGTGTTCGGCGCAGCTTCTCTGGTCGTTGCCTGCGCCAGCGATGAGCAGGTCCGCCAGGTAGCCGAGCACCTGGAAGGCCAGCTGACCGCCACCCTGCAACTGGACGAGGCCGACATCGACAGCGCCCGCGCCCTGCTGCCGACCCTTGAGCGCAAGGCCGGGCGCATTCTGGTCAATGGTTGGCCGACCGGCGTCGAAGTGTGTGATGCGATGGTGCATGGCGGGCCGTTCCCGGCCACCTCCGATGCCCGTACCACCTCGGTGGGCACGGCAGCGATCCTGCGCTTCCTGCGCCCGGTGTGCTACCAGGACTTCCCCGACGCCCTGCTGCCGCAGGCGTTGCAGCACGGCAACCCACTGCAGCTGCGGCGCCTGCTAGACGGTAAACGGGAAGGCTGAGCATGGTCGAAACCGCTGAAACCGATATCGCCGTGGTCGGCGCCGGCATCGTCGGCGTCGCCTGCGCCCTGCAACTGGCCCGCCAAGGCCGCCGGGTAATGCTGGTCGACCGCCAGGCCCCCGGCCTTGGCGCGTCCTACGGCAACGCCGGGCACCTGGCCACCGAGCAAGTATTCCCGATTGCCGACCTGTCGATCCTCAAGCGCCTGCCACGCATGCTGCTGGACCCTATGGGCCCGCTGCGCCTGGACTGGAAGTACCTGCCCAAGGCCATGCCGTGGTTCACCCGCCTGCTGCTCAACCTGCGCCCGGAACCGTTCCAGCGCAGCGTGGCCGGCATCCGCACGCTGAACGAAGGCAGCCTGGGTGCCTGGCAGCGGCTGCTGGGCTCGATCGGGCGCAGCGAGATGTTCCAGGAGGATGGCTCGTTGCTGGTGTTCGAACGGCCAGAATCGCACCAGGTGCTGGAGGCCTTGCGCGCGCGCATGCAGCAGCAGGCGGTGCCGGTGGACTTCTGGTCGTCTGAAGCCGTGCGCGCAGCGGCGCCGCAGCTGAGCCCGTCCTTGCTGGGCGGGCTGTTTTTCCCGAAGACCGGGCACTTCATCGACCCGTTCCGGGTGGTGTGCGAGTTGTTCGAAGCGGCCAAAGCCAGTGGCGTGCGCTTTGTTCAGGCGCAGGTCGAGGGTGGCCAGGTGCACAGCGGCGGGGTCAGCCTGGCCAGCGACCAGGGCACGCTGAGTGCGCGTCAGGTACTCGTCAGCTGTGGTGCGCATTCGGCACGATTGACCGGCGCACTGACCGGCAAGCGGGTACCGCTGGATACCGAGCGCGGGTACCACCTGATGCTGCCTGGCGAGCACCAGCGCTTGCCGTTTGCAGTCACCTCGCTGGAGCGCAAGTTCATCATGACGCCCATGGCCGATGGCTTGCGCCTGGCCGGCACGGTGGAGTTCGCCGGGCTGGACGCGCCGCCGAGCATGCAGCGGGCGTGGCAATTGCACCGCTTGAGCAAGGGTTTGTTCCGGCAGGACTTGAGTGTCGAGGGGGCTACGCCGTGGATGGGCTTCAGGCCTTCGTTGCCGGACTCGTTGCCGGTGATTGACCGGGTGTGTGACGGGCGGGTGTTGTTGGCGTTCGGGCATCAGCACCTGGGGCTGACCCAGGCGGCGGTGACGGCGGAATGGGTCGGGCGGCTGGCTGAGCGGGCTGCTGGGGCCGAGATGTCGGCATACCGGTTGGATCGGTTTTAGCTTCGGGGGCCGCTGTGCGGCCCTATCGCGACACAAGGCCGCTCCTACAGGGGACCGCGTACGCTTGTAGGAGCGGCCTTGTGTCGCGATCGGGCTGCGTAGCAGCCCCCCGGCATCACTCAGCGATACCGTTCAAGCCAGTGCGCATACGGCGCCGGCAAGGTCCAGGAAGCTTTCTCCACCCCCAGCTCCTTGGCCGCAAAGTAAGCCCAGTGCGGGTCGGCCAAATGCGCACGCCCTACCGACACCAGGTCCAGCTGGTTAACTTGCAATGCAGCCTCCGCCAGCTGTGGCGTACCAAAGCCCCACGCCGAAGTCACCGGCAGCTTCGCCTCACGCCGCACGCGCTCGGCAATCGGCCCCATGAACGCAGGGCCCCATGGGATGTTGGTATCAGGAATGGTGAAGCCAACACTCACGCTCAGCAGGTCGAGGCCACCGGCCTTGAAGCGGCGTGCCAGCTCGATCGACTCTTCCAGGGTCTGCTCATCGCGGCCATCGTATTCCAGCACGCCAAAGCGCGCGGTCAGTGGCAGGTTTTCCGGCCACACTTCACGCACTGCAGCCAGGGTTTCCAGCAGGAAGCGGCTGCGGTTGTCGAAGCTGCCACCGTAGGCGTCGGTACGCTTGTTGGAGTGCTCGGAGAAGAAGCTCTGGCCCAGGTAGCCGTGGGCGAAGTGCAGCTCGATCCACTCGAAGCCGGCATCCCGCGCACGGCGGGCAGCATCGACGAAGTCCTGCTTGACCCGAGCAATGTCGTCCAGGGTCATCTCGCGCGGCACTTGCGGCAGGTGCGCACCAAACGCGATGGCCGACGGGGCGATGGTTTCCCAGCCGCGAGCATCGTCGGCGGCAATGTGGTCATCACCTTCCCACGGCCGGTTGGCGCTGGCCTTGCGCCCGGCATGGGCAACCTGGATGCCCGGCACGGAGCCGGCGGCTTTGATCGCCTGCACCACCGGTACAAACGCCTGGGCGTGGGCATCGCTCCAGATACCGGCGCAACCAGGGGTGATGCGCCCTTCCGGTGCCACGGCAGTGGCTTCGACCACCAGCAGGCCGGCACCGCCACGGGCCAGGCCAGCCAGGTGCACGTGGTGCCAGTCGTTGATCATGCCGTCCTCGGCCATGTACTGGCACATCGGCGGAATGGCGATGCGGTTGCGCAGGGTGACGTCCTTGAGGGTGTAGGGTTCGAACAAGGCGGACATGGGCAAGCTCCCGAGCTATTTGATTACGATAGTTCGATCATAATCGAACTATGGCAATTAATGATAGCCCCGCTATCATGACGGCCATGCGAGCCTACCAACATCCCAATTCTGAAGACCTGACCCTGGAACGCCTGCTCTACGCCCTGAGCGACCCGGTGCGCCTGGGTATCGTGCGCCATCTGGCGGGCGTGGCCGAAGCCAGCTGCGGCGAGCTGGATGGCGGCCGGCCGAAGTCGAGCATGTCCCACCACTTCCGCGTGTTGCGTGACGCGGGGCTGGTGCATACCCGCAATGTGGGGACGACCCATATGAATTCGCTGCGTAGCGAGGTGCTGGGTGAGCGGTTTCCGGGGTTGCTGGAGTGCATCCTCCGGCAGCACTGATTTTTCCTGTGCTGGCGATAGGGCCAGTGCAGGCAACATCAATCCTCTTTCTTGCCCAGGGCAAACCGGCACACCTGCCCGCCCCTGAGCATGCATTCCTCATGGCTGACCTCGGCCCCGCCCAGGGTCCCGATCAGCGCCAGATCAAGCTCGCACACCACCGGGTGCGCCTTGGCCAGGTGATGAAACACGCAATTGTGCGCGACGATCTGCGGCTCCCCCGTCGAGCGGAAGAACACCTGCGCTTCATAGCCGGCATTGTTCATGTGCTCGACGATGCGTGCTTCATCCACCACTTGGTGCTCCAGGTCCGCCGCCAGCTTGCGCCCCAACTGGCGCATCAGCGCCAGCAAGGCCTCGTGCCCCAGCACGTCAGCCACCTCACCGATCAGCAAGTTGGCCAGCAGCGGGTACTGGCGGGGGAACAGCTCGCGGGCACGTTCGGTCAGCTCATGCAACTGCTCCGGGCGTCGCCCGGTGGGCCGGGTGGCACCGCGCTTGACCAGGCCGTCGCGCTCCAGCGCGGCCAGGTGCTGGCGCACCGCCGTGCGAGTGATGGCCAGGGCCTGCGCCAGGTCGTCGATGCTCATACCGGCCGGCTGGTGCAACAACGCATGGAGCAGGTCCTGTTGGGTACGGCCCAGGCCTTCGAGCATCAGAACTTGTCCGGGAACTGTTTGACCAACGCCGCGGCCAAGGCGTCGGACAGGGTCAGAATGTGCTCGCGCATCATCCCCCAGGTGCGCGCCTCGCCGGCATAGTCACCCGCTGCCAGCTGGTCGATCTGCGCCACATGGTGGCCGCCATGGGCGCTGAGCAACGTCAGCAGGGTGGGTTCGGGCAGGTTCGGGTTGGCTTTGGCCAGGAACGCGGCGATTGCCTTGGCATTGCTGGTCAGCTCATCGACAGCGGCTTGCTGGCCTTTCTTGTCCTTGCCCACGGTGGCATCGCTGTAATGCTTGATTGCCCCCCAGTGGCCAGCCAGCAGTTTCAGCAACTGGTCGGCGGCGGGCTGGCCGTACAACGGGGCGATACTGTTGGCAATCTTGGTGGCATCGGTAACCACTTCCTTGGCGGCGACTTCGGCCTGCTTGGCATTGCCGGCCTGGTTGGCGACAGCGTAGTTGCGAACCCAGAAGATATGCTCGACCCACAGGTCGCGCAGGGCCATGCGCGTGGTTATCGCGCCGGACTCAGCGGGTTTGGCGGCGGGGGCTGAGGAGGAATAGCTCTGGCTCCATGCCGGCTGGGCACACAGGGCGAGTAGCAGTAAGGCGGCAATCTTGATGTTCATGGCGGCACCCTCCTGGAGGGGATCGACTGACAATATTAATTTAAGCATCAAAATATGTTTTTATTGATGGTCAGGCAGGTTTCCGATCAGTGGTTTCCTGTGCCGGCCGCTTAGAGGGGGGAACCCCGGAGCTGCCCGGGCAGGGAAAAAAAAACCCCA
>NZ_JBDJLK010000151.1:0-6643 GCF_039673335.1 Pseudomonas sp. TWI929 | reverse complement strand
CTCCCACAGGGACTGCACAAGGTTCAAGGCAGTGGTAATCCTGTGGGAGCGGGTTTACCCGCGAAGAGGCCGGTACAGGTAAAAAAATCACCCTCGGCTGGCACAGGCCTCGATCGGCTTCAAGTGCTTGACGAAATTGCACGGCCGGTGCCGGGCATCCAGTTGCTCCGCCAGGATCCCCTCCCACGCCGTACGGCAAGCCCCGGTAGACCCCGGCAGGCAGCACACCAACGTTTGGTTGGACAACCCGGCCAAGGCTCGGCTCTGCACGGTCGAGGTGCCGATATCCAGAATCGACAACGCCCGGAACAGTTCGCCAAAGCCATCGATGCGCTTGTCCAGCAGGCACTCGACCGCTTCCGGCGTGCTGTCGCGGCCGGTAAAGCCGGTACCGCCGGTGATCAGCACCACCTGCACCTGCTCATCGGCAATCCAGGTGGCCACCTGGGCGCGGATCTTGTACAGGTCGTCCTTGAGCAGCGCCCGCGCCACCAGGCGGTGGCCGACCTCCACCGAGCGGCTGGCCAGCAGCTCGCCTGAGGTGTCGTTGTCGTAGGTACGGGTGTCGCTGACGGTCAGCACGGCGATGTTCAGCGGTACGAAAACCGCATCAGGTTGGACGCGCACGGTGAGGCTCCTTGAATGGCATTGTCGCCACGCTAGAGGCATGCCCCGGGGGCGTCCAATCGATATGGCGTACTGGCTGATCAATGACATCTATCGCAGACGTGGGTTAAGGTCTGCACAACCAGACTCCAGGCATTTCCATGGACATCAAGCAGCTCAAGTTCCTCATCGCCCTCGACCAGACCCGCCATTTCGGCCAAGCGGCGGCGCTGTGCCACATCACCCAGCCGACGCTGTCCATGCGCCTGCGCAACCTGGAAGACGAACTGGACCTGGTGCTGGTCAAGCGTGGCCAGCGCTTCGAAGGTTTTACCGAGGCCGGCGAGCGCATCCTGGCCTGGGCCCGTACCCTGCTCGCCGCCCACGACGGCCTGCAGGCCGAGGCCGCCAGCTGCCGTGGCCAGGTGGTCGGCAGCCTGCGCCTGGGCACGGTACCGCTGGCCAGCTTCAACCCCATGCACCTGCTGTTGCCGCTACGCGAGAAATACCCCGAACTGCACTTCCAGCTCAGTTCGCTGAGTTCGGAACAGGTCATCGACGGGCTCAGCCGCAACCAGCTCGACCTGGGTATCTGCTACCTGGACCAGGTCAACACCAGCTTCTTCGAAGTGATCGAACTGGGCACCACCACCATGGGCCTGCTGCATGACACCCGGCATTTCCAGTTTGCCAGCGACACCCTGCGCTGGGACGAGCTGGGCGACATTCCGCTGGGGCTGCTGAGCAAAGGCATGCACTACCGCCAGTCGCTGGACCTGAGCTTCCGCAGCCGTGGCCTGGAGCCCAATTCGGTACTGGAGAGCGACTCCAGCTTCCAACTGATCCAGGCCATCAACACCGGCATGTGCTGCGCGATCATGCCGCTGGACTGCGGCCTGGAAGACCTCAGCGAGCACCTGCGCATCCTGCCGGTGGCCGATGCCGCCATCCACAGCCCGGTCGGCCTGCTGCTGCGCCGCAGCGAGCCGCGTTCGGCGATTGCCGAGCAGTGTTTTGCCGAAGCGCGGGTACTGTTCGCTCAATAGTGATTCGCTGAATGGATAAGGAAATGCCTTACGCCCACTTCAGCCGTTTCAGTGAAGACATGCTGCTTTAAGCACTTTTATCATACCCAGTTCATCGATGGTGCTCGCCTTGCCTCATTGGCCGGGCAGCCCTCCATTGTCCAAGGAACTGACATGACTACCTCAACTGCTTTATCTACTACTTTTTCATGGAGTGTAGAAAACCTTACCCCGTGGGCTGCCGTCGGCATCGCGATTTTGCTGGGTGTGCTGCTCTGGTTCATTTACAGCAGGGCCGGCTCGCTTTACTTTTTGCGCGACCTGATTTGGCGGGCGTTTGGCGGCACCACCGTGTTCGACAACCACTCGCAATTGAACAACCTGCGCAAGGAACTGCGCGAAATCGAGTTTTTTCGTTACGAGTTCAATATCCCAGCTAACAACCTGCACGAGGCCAGCCTGGCCCACCGTTGGATGATCGACAACGGCTTTGCACCGGGCGATATTGGCCGCAACCGCAGGTACATGGACTGGAGCGATTTCAACGCCCCAACCCTGGCTACAGCCCGTTTCTCCCCTTGGCGGTTCAGATTCTATATTGCCCTGGTGGCCATTCTTGGCATGTTCATGGCCCCGCTGCCACTGGCCAACCAGTCGAAATACCTTATGGTTACCCTGAAAAACGACGCTGACTCTCCGCGCTTCTATCTATCCGAAGAAGATATAAAGTTTGAAATGTGGTGGCCTGACGAGCTGTTGACCCTGGATAAATGCCGGTCTTCGAAAAGCCTGGATGCATTTTTGAAATACATGCCAGAAGAAAAACTCGACACTGTCTGTTCAATCTTCATGACCCCCGACTACGCCACTCAGGTCGCCAAAGGCGTAGAGCATCAACGAACCATTCTGGCCGGCTTCGCGTCAATCCTGATGATCGGGCTGGTGCTGGTCGTGCTGAAGTTGTCTCGCATGCAAAGAGCGCAAACCCTCTACAACAGATGGCAAGCACGCTTGGCTTGCACAGCACCTACGCCTTCCACTACGCCGTCGCCTGCCGATACTGCCTCGGCGTGAAACCGGTCAGCTGCTTGAACTGGCGGCTGAAGGCGCTGTGGTCGGTGTAGCCGCAGCACATCGCCACTTCAGTAATCGGCAGCTCCGAATGCAGCAAGCGGTGGGCGTGCTCCAGGCGCGCCTTGTGGATCATCTGCCGTGGTGTGAGGTGAAACACCCGCTTGCAGTAGCGCTCCAGCTGGGCCACGGAAATACCGGCGATGCGGGTCAGCTCGCCCATGCTGATCGGCTGATGGAAATGCCGGCGGATATGCTCGTCCACCGCCGCCAGGCGCTGGTAGGCGGGGTGGCTGTCGGCGGCTGACTGCAGGTCGACCGAGATGCCGACCAGGCCGATGATTTCGCCGGCCTGGTTGTACAGCGGGCGCTTGTGGGTCAGGCACCAGCCGGGCTCGCGGCTGCCGTACAGGTGCAGCTCCAGCTGGTCTTCCAGTACCAGCCCTTCCTTGAGCACGCGACGGTCCTGTTCGGTGTAGCCGGGCCCTAACTGTGCCGGAAACACTTCGGTGCTGGTCTTGCCCAGCAGCGGTTGCAGGCGTTTGAGGCCGCAGCGCTGGACCAGGGTGTTGTTGGCCAGCACGTAGCGGGCGGCCGGGTCCTTGATGAAGATCGCGGCGTTGGGGATGGCGTCGAGGATCGGCAGCAACAGCGATACGCCGGCCAGCAGGGCCTCAAGGGTGGCGGGGCGGTGCTGGTCGAGGGACTGGTAGAGGGTTGCCAGGGGGGTGTCGGTCATCTGTCGGTTCTCTGCTGGCTGTGCCGGCCCTTTCGCGGGTGAACCCGCTCCCACAGGAACCCCACAGCCCTCACGACTTGTGCAATGCCTGTGGGAGCGGGTTCACCCGCGAAAGGGCCGGCACTACCAGCGCATCTCTCAAGCCCTTTTCCGGTGTGGCTTTCAGGCTATCCCCCACCCTTCCACCCCGCCACTGCTTTTTTGCAACTGTGCTGATTTCGTCATCCACCTTGCAGAAAACCATCAAGAACCGTCACCCCGATCGGTCCACTCTATGCCCCACGCAAGCCGCCCAAGTCCTACAAGAGCGCGGCCCAAAAAGCCGCATCTCGTGACATCAGACCTGCCTATCCAATAACCAACAAAAAGGCGAACCCATGTCAGGCAAATTCAAAAAACAGTTATCACTGCTGGACCTCACCTTCATCGGCCTAGGCGCCATCTTCGGCTCCGGCTGGTTGTTCGCCGCCAGCCACGTCTCGGCCATCGCCGGCCCGGCAGGCATCCTCTCCTGGTTCCTGGGTGGTTTCGCCGTCCTGCTGCTGGGCATCGTCTACTGCGAGCTGGGCGCCGCCCTGCCGCGTGCCGGTGGCGTGGTGCGCTACCCGGTGTACTCGCACGGCCCGTTGCTCGGCTACCTGATGGGCTTCATCACCCTGATCGCCTTTTCCAGCCTGATCGCCATCGAAGTGGTCGCCTCACGCCAATACGCCGCCGCCTGGTTCCCCGGGCTGACCAAGGCCGGCTCCAGCGACCCAACCATCCTCGGCTGGCTGGTGCAGTTCGCCCTGCTGGGGCTGTTCTTCTTCCTCAACTACCGCAGCGTGAAAACCTTCGCCAAGGCCAACAACCTGGTCAGCGTGTTCAAGTTCATCGTGCCGCTGCTGGTGATCGGCGTGCTGTTCACCTTCTTCAAGCCAGAAAACTTCACCGTCCAGGGCTTTGACCCGTTCGGCTTGTCTGGTGTGGAAATGGCCGTGTCGGCCGGTGGCATCATCTTCGCCTACCTGGGCCTGACGCCGATCATTTCGGTGGCCAGCGAGGTGAAGAACCCGCAGCGCACCATCCCGATTGCATTGATCCTTTCGGTGCTGCTGTCCACCGCGATCTACGCCCTTCTGCAACTGGCCTTCCTCGGCAGCGTACCGACCGAAATGCTGGCCAACGGCTGGGCCAGCGTGACCAAGGAACTGGCCCTGCCCTACCGTGACATCGCGCTGGCCCTGGGTGTGGGCTGGCTGGCCTACCTGGTGGTGGCCGACGCGGTGATCTCACCCAGCGGCTGCGGCAACATCTACATGAACGCCACCCCGCGTGTGGTCTATGGCTGGGCGCAAACCGGCACCTTCTTCAAGTACTTCACCCGCATCGATGCCGAGTCCGGCATCCCGCGCCCGGCGTTGTGGCTGACCTTCGGCCTGTCGGTGTTCTGGACCCTGCCGTTCCCGTCCTGGGAAGCGCTGATCAACGTGGTGTCCGCCGCCCTGGTGCTGAGCTACGCCGTGGCCCCGGTCACCGTCGCCGCCCTGCGCCGCAACGCCCCAGACATGCCGCGCCCGTTCCGGGTCAAGGGCATGGGCGTGCTCGGCCCGCTGTCGTTCATCATCGCCGCGCTGATCGTGTACTGGTCGGGCTGGAACACCGTGTCGTGGCTGCTGGCCCTGCAGATCGTGATGTTCGTGCTGTACCTGCTGTGCGGCCGCTTCGTGCCAACCCAGCACCTGTCGCTGGCCCAGCAAGTGCGCTCGTCGGCGTGGCTGATCGGTTTCTACGCGGTGACCATCCTGCTGTCGTGGCTGGGCAGCTTCGGCGGCCTGGGGGTACTCGGCCACCCGTTCGATACCGTGGCCGTGGCCGCCTGCGCACTGGGCATCTATTACTGGGGTGCGGCCACTGGCGTGCCTGCCCACCTGGTGCGCCTGGAAGGCGAGGATGAAAGTGAAGCCTCCGCTGAAAGCTACGCCGGCCGCCCTGCCGCAGTCGCTTCCTGATCTTTTACTCAAGGGACAAGCCCATGAAACAGATTCACGTCATCGACTCCCACACTGGCGGCGAGCCTACCCGCCTGGTGATGAATGGCTTCCCCAAATTGCACGGCCGCAGCATGGCCGAGCAACGCGACGAACTGCGCGAGCTGCACGATCAATGGCGCCGCGCCTGCCTGCTGGAGCCACGCGGCAACGATGTGCTGGTCGGCGCGCTGTATTGCCCGCCAGTGTCGGCCGACGCCACCTGCGGAGTGATCTTCTTCAACAACGCCGGTTACCTGAACATGTGCGGCCACGGCACCATCGGCCTGGTCGCCTCGCTGCAGCACCTGGGCCTGATCACAGCGGGCGTACACAAGATCGACACCCCGGTCGGCCAGGTCAGCGCCACCTTGCATGAAGACGGCGCCATCACCGTAGGCAACGTGCCCTCCTACCGCTACCGCCAGCAGGTGGCGGTGGACGTGCCCGGCCATGGCGTGGTGCGCGGCGATATCGCCTGGGGCGGCAACTGGTTCTTCCTGGTTTCCGAGCACGGCCAGCGCATCGAGCTTGATAACCGCGAAGCACTGACCGAGTACACCTGGGCCATGCTCAAGGCCCTCGAAGCCCAGGGCATCACCGGCAAAAACGGCGCGCCCATCGACCACGTTGAACTGTTTGCCGACGACGCCAACGCCGACAGCCGCAACTTCGTGATGTGCCCCGGCAAAGCCTACGACCGCTCCCCTTGCGGCACCGGCACCAGCGCCAAGCTGGCTTGCCTGGCCGCCGACGGCAAGCTTGAAGAAGGCCAGACCTGGGTGCAGGCCAGCATCACCGGCAGCCAGTTCCATGGCCGCTACGAGTGCGACGGCGAACGCATTCGCCCGTTCATCACCGGCCGCGCCTACATGACCGCCGACAGCACCCTGCTGATCGACGAACAGGACCCGTTCGCCTGGGGCATCTGAGCCCCGGCTTTTTTACCAAACCGATTTTCGCGAGGAGTAACAACAATGACCAACAACATCTTCACCGGCACCATGCCCGCCCTGATGACCCCGTGCACCGCCGAGCGCAAGCCGGACTTCGACGCCTTGGTACGCAAGGGCCGCGAACTAATCGAGGCCGGCATGAGCGCCGTGGTGTACTGCGGCTCGATGGGTGACTGGCCGCTGCTGACCGAGGCCGAGCGCCAGGAAGGCGTGGCACGCCTGGTGGCCGCCGGCATC
>NZ_JBDJLK010000150.1:0-6908 GCF_039673335.1 Pseudomonas sp. TWI929 | reverse complement strand
CAGGCTGCGCAGGCCGGCCGGGATCGGCAGGCTGTCGCGCAGGTGCGACTGGGTCAGCAGCAAGGCAATGCCGCTGTCTTCGAACATGTAGCTCAGGCGGTCCTGCGGGTACTCCGGGTCCAGCGGCACGTAGGCGCCGCCGGCTTTGACGATGCCCAGCAAGCCGACGACCATCTCCAGGCTGCGTTCCATGGCGATGCCCACCAGCACGTCCGGCCCCACGCCCTGCTCGCGCAGTTTGTGTGCCAGCTGGTTGGCCCGGCCGTTCAGCTCGGCGTAAGTCAGGGTGTGCTCGCCCAATACCAGTGCCGGGGCACCAGGGGTGGCAGCGACCTGAGCTTCGATCAGGGCGTGAATAGCCTGCTCGACCGGGCATTCGGCTTGCGTGTTATTCCAGCCCAGCACCATCGCCTGCTGTTCCTGCTCGCTCAGCAGCGGCAAATCCGCAACCTGCTGCCCAGGCTGGCTGACGATACCTTGCAGCAGGTTGCGCCAATGCTGCGCCATCGCCTCGATGGTCGATGCGTCGAACAGCTCGGTCGCATACGTCAGTGCGGCTTCAATGCCACCCTCATGCTCGACCGTATCCAGTTTCAGGTCGAACTGCGCGGTATTGTTGCTCCAGGCCACGCTCTCTACCTCCAGGCCAGGCAAGCTGTGACGCTCACCCTTGACCTGGGTCTGGTGGTTGTACATGACCTGGAACAACGGGCTGTGGCTAAGGCTGCGCTCCGGCTGCAAGGCCTCGACCAGTTGTTCGAACGGCAGGTCCTGATGGGCCTGGGCACCCAGCACACGCTGTTTGACCTGCGTCAGCAGCTCATTGAAGCTGCTGCGCGGGCCGAACTCGGCCCGGATGACCTGGGTATTGACGAAAAAGCCGATCAGGCGCTCGGTTTCCACCCGGTTGCGGTTGGCCACCGGCACCCCCACGCGGATATCCGCCTGCCCGCTGTAGCGATGCAGCAACACCTGGAAGCTCGCCAGCAGCAGCATGAACAGCGTCACCCCCTGCTGCTGTGCGCATTGCTTGAGCGCCGCCACCAGCTCGCCAGGCAGGCAAACGCCAACACTGGCACCGGCGCTGCTGGGCACGGCAGGCCTTGGCCGGTCGGTGTGCAGTTCGAGCACCGGTTGCTCGTCACCCAGCTGTTCTTTCCAGAAAGCAAGCTGACGCGCCTGCTCACCGGCTTCCATCCAGCGGCGCTGCCAGATGGCATAGTCACCGTACTGGATCGGCAAGGCCGGCAAGCTAACGTCCTGGCCTTGGCTGTAGCCTTGGTAGAGCTGTACCAGCTCCTGCACCATGACCGGCATCGACCAGCCATCGGACACGATGTGGTGCAAGGTAACGGCCAGTACGTGCTCATCCTGCGCCAGGCGCAACAGGCCCACCCGCAACAGCGGCCCGCTGGCCAGGTTGAAAGGCTGCCGCGCCTGGGCCTCGACCCAAGCCCGAACCGCCTGCTCGTCGGCTTGCGCCTGCACCTCCAGCGGCAGCTCGAATGGCTGGTCTTGCTGCACGATTTGAACGGCCTGCGTGTCTTCCAGGTGGAAGGTGGTGCGCAGCGTTTCGTGGCGGGCGATCAGTGTCGCGAAGCTGCGCTGCAGGGCCGCCGTGTCCAGCTGCCCCTTGAACTTCAATGCCGTGGGGATGTTGTACGCCGCGCTCTGCGGCTCCCACTGCCACAGGAACCATTGCCGTTGCTGGGCATAGGAAAGCTCACAGCGCCGGGCATCGTGCCGCACGACCGGAATGGGCAACTGCGCCAGGCTGATGCCTTTTTCGCCGAGTTTTTCCAGAAAGAGCTTACGTTGTGCAAGAGGCAGGCGAACGAAGCGTTGGACCAGGTCCATGTTTCTTTTTTCCATGTGCATCTCAAATGGCCTCAAGCTCATTCATGAAGTCCTGGAGCTCATCCAGGTCTTCGTCACTATTGGTGTTCAGTTCACTGATCAAGGCGGCATAGGCCTGCAGGTTCTCGGCCTGGAACAACAACGCCAGCGGCAGGTTCAGGCCAAGCTCGACCTGCAGGCGGGCCATGACCTGGGTGGCCAGCAACGAGTGCCCACCCAGCTCGAAGAAGTTGTCGTTCAGGCCAACCCGGTCGAGCTTCAGCACATCGGCCCAGACGGCGGCCACGCGCTGCTCAAGCTCGCTCTGCGGCGCCAGGTACTCGGCCTGCAGCTGCCGCGCATCCACGGCTGGCAAGGCCTTGCGGTCGAGCTTGCCGTTGGCGGTCAGCGGCAAGGCCTCAAGCAGCAGCAGGTGGGCCGGAACCATGTAGTCCGGCAGGTCGGCCTTGAGCGCGCCGCGCAGGGTTTCGCGCAATGCCGCCTGGCTTTCGGCACTGGCCAGGGCAGCAACGTCGGCAGGTACCACATAGCCCACCAGCTGCTGGCCACTCGGCCCGTCCTGGGCCAGCACGGCCACCTGGCGCACCGCCTGTTGGCCCAACAGGCACGCTTCGATTTCACCCAGCTCGATACGGAACCCGCGAATCTTCACTTGATGGTCGATACGGCCCATGTACTCGATCACCCCGTCGGTGCGGTAGCAGGCCAGGTCGCCGGAGCGATACAAACGGCCACCCTGGGCAGCGAACGGGTCTGGAACGAAGCGCTCGGCAGTCAGCCCTGCCCGGCCGAAGTAGCCGCGTGCCAGGCCAGCCTCGGCAATCACCAGCTCGCCATGCCCGCCAGGCACCACCGGGTTCAAGGCAGCATCGAGCACATACCAGGACAGGTCGGCAATCACCTCGCCGATCGGGCTGGTGGCGCCCTTGTGCAGGTCTTCGAGTGTGATCGGGCGGTAGGTCACATGCACCGTGGTTTCGGTGATGCCATACATGTTGATCAGGCGGGGCTGGTTATCGCCGAACACTTCGAACCAGGGTTTCAGGCTGGCGACCTCAAGCGCTTCTCCGCCGAATACCACGTAACGCAAGGCCAGCGGCTGCCCGGCTTTGGCCCGCTCGCAGGCAATCGGCATCAGTTGTTTGAAGGCTGACGGGGTCTGGTTGAGCACGGTCACCCGCTCGCGGACCAGCAAGGCATGGAAGGCCTCGAAGGAGCGCGCCACATCCTTGGCCACGATCACCGCCTTGCCGCCATACACCAGCGCACCGAACAACTCCCATACCGAGAAGTCGAAGGCGTAGGAGTGGAACACCGTCCACACATCGCTGGCGTCGAAGCCGAACCCGTCATGGGTAGCCGCGAACAGGCGCACCACGTTGCGGTGTGCCAGCAAGGTGCCTTTGGGCTTGCCGGTCGAGCCGGAGGTGTAGATCACGTAGGCCAGGTTGTCCGCAGCCACCTCGACGTTGGGGTTGGCAGTGCTGTAGCCAGCAAAGGTGTCCGCCACGATATCCAGGCATTGGACGTGTGCCGGCACAGGCAGCGCCGCGGCCAGATGGGCTTCAGTCAGCAACAGCCCGATCCCGCTGTCCGCGAACATGTAGGCCAGGCGCTCCTGCGGGTAGCCTGGGTCCAGCGGCACATAGGCGCCACCGGCCTTGAGAATGGCCAGCAGGCCCACCACCATTTCCAGGCCGCGCTCCAGGGCAATGCCCACCAGCACATCCGGCCCCACACCCAGCTCACGCAGTTTGTACGCCACGCGGTTGGCGCGGCTGTTGAGCTCGGCGTAGCTCATGGTCTGCTCGGCAAAGGCCAAGGCCGGCGCGTCTGGCGCAGCCTGTACCTGTGCCTCGATCAACTGGTGGATGGCACGCGTGTCCGGGTACTGCCTGTGCTTGGGGTTCCAGCCCTGCAGGATGCGCTGCTGCTCGTCCGCGCCCAGCAACGGCAGTTCCCCCAGTACCTGGCTTGCATCCGCCGTCAGCGCCTGCAGCACGTTACGCAGATGGCAAGCGACCTGCTGGATAGCCGCCTCGCTCCAGCACGCCCGGTCATGGCGATACTGGATCGACAAGCGCTCGCCCAGGCTCACCAGCAAGGTCAGCGGATAGTTGGTCTGCTCCTGCACGGCCACTTCGCCAAACTGCAGCCCCCCGGGTGCACCCTGTTTCAAGGCCTCGGAAACCGGGTAGCTTTCGAACACCACCAGGCTGTCGAACAGCGCCTCGCCGCCCAGCCCAGCCCAGCGTTGCACATCGTACAAAGGCGTGTGCTCGAACTCGCGCAGGGCCAGGTTGCACGCCTGCACCTGGGCGAGCCATTCGCCCACGGTTTGTTCGGGCCGCGGAGCCGCGATTACCGGCAGGGTATTGATGAACAGGCCGACCTGTTCTTCCACACCCGGCAACTCGGCCGGGCGACCAGCGACGGTTGCGCCGAAGCACACCGCCGATTGCCCGGTGTAGCGTTGCAGCAGCAGCAACCAGGCCGACTGCACCAAGGTGTTGACGGTAACCCGGCTGGCGCGGGCAAACGCTTCGATATGCGCCGTCTGCTGCGCATCGAAGTACTGCGCCAGGTCGTGCTGGCCGCTACCAGTGCTGGCCTGCGGCTCGCGAATGGCCTGGGCCAGGTAGGTGGGCGCCGATAGGTTCGCCAGCTGCCCTTTCCAGAAGGCTTGTGCCGCCGCGCTATCCTGATGCTGCAGCCAGGCGATGTAATCGCGGTAGCTTCCCTGCTGGGCTGGCAACGGCTGGCCTGCGTAATGTTGCAGCACCTCGCCCAGCAGCCGAGAGCTGCTCCAGCCGTCCATCAGGATGTGATGGCTGGTGTAGATCAACTGATGGCGACCCGCGTCGGTACGCACCAGCACCAGGCGCAGCAGCGGTGCCTGGCCCAGGTTGAAGCCCTGCTGGCGCTCGCTGTCGGCCAGCATTTGCAAGGCCTGCTCCAGGGCCGGCTGGCCGCGCCAGTCATGCTCGGCACACGGCAGCGCCACCTGCTTGTGCACCACCTGCACAGCCTGCTGCAAGGTGCCCTGCCAGACAAACCCACTGCGCAGGATGGGGTGAGCGGCCAGCGCCGCTTGCCAGGCCTGCTTGAAGCGCGGCACATCCAGCCCATCTACATCGACCCGCAGCTGGTTGATGTAGCTGCCTGCCTGTTGCTCGTACAGGCTATGGAACAGCATGCCCTGCTGCATCGGCGACAGCGGGTAGATATCCGCCACCTGCTCTGCCGGCACCGGCAGGCTGTCCAGTTGCTGCTGGCTGAGGCCGGCCAGCGGGAAGTCCGAAGGCGTGATGCCGTGGTGCGTTTCCAGGCAGCAATGGGCGATGACGTCGATCAGCGCCTGCTGGTAAGCCGTAGCCAACTGTTCGATGGTTTGCCTGTTGAAAACAGCCTGGCTGTAGGTCCACTCCAGGCGCAGCTCACCGCCAAATACCTGGCCACTCAGCGAAAGCAGGCTGGTCAAGGCTGCGGCCGGGTCTTGCTTGGCTCCGTCGTTTTCCTGTGCGGGTACGAACAACCCGGCAGGGTCGTCGAAGCTGCCATCAAACTGGCCCAGGTAGTTGAACACGATCTCGCCTTGCGGCAGTGCCGCCAGCGCCGCACTGGTTTGTGCACCACCCAGGTAGCGCAGCAAGCCATAGCCCAGGCCCTTGTTCGGCACCGCCCGCAGCTGCTCCTTGATGGCCTTGATCGATTCGGCCATGTCAGCCTGTGGGCTGAGCTTGACCGGGTACATGCTGGTGAACCAGCCCACGGTGCGGCTCAGGTCCATGCCGCCGAACAGGTCTTCACGGCCATGCCCCTCAAGGCGTACCAGCACGTCTTCGCGTGCGGTCCAATGGCCCAGCACGCGGGCCAGCGCAGTCAGCAGCAGGTCGTTGATCTGCGTACGGTAGGCAGCCGGGGCATCCTGCAACAGCTGCCGGGTGGTTTCCCGGCCCAGGCGGGTAGTGACAGAAGCTGCATGGCACTGTTGATTGCTGCCTTGCGGCATATCGCAGGGCAAGGCATCGGTAGTGCCTTGCAGTTGTGCTTGCCAATAGCCCAGTTCTGCCTGCAAGGCGGTGCCTTGAGCGTACGCGTGCAACTGTTCTGCCCACGCCTTGAACGAGCGGGTCTTGGCCGGCAAGCTCAATGGCTGGCTGTGCGCCAATGTGCGGTAAGCCTGTTGCAGGTCTTCCAGCAGGACACGCCACGACACGCCGTCCACGACCAGGTGATGGATGACCAGCAGCAGGCGCTGGCTACCATCCGGGAGCTCGGCCAATACGGCCCTCAGCAAAGGGCCTTGCTCAAGCGCGAGGCTGCGCTGGGCTTCATTGGCCAGCTGTTCAAGAGCCTCGATGTGCGGCAACTGAACTGTCCACAACAGTTGCGCCGCCTCGGCATTGGCAAACTCGGCCTGCACGCCACTGGCAGCCTGCACGAAACGCAGCCGCAGGGCATCGTGATGTTCGACCAGCGCACGCAAGGCGGCGTCCAGATGCAGGCTATCCAGCGTCTGCGCAGGCTTGAGCACTACCGACTGGTTCCAGTGGTGGCGCTCAGGAATCGCGTGTTCGAAGAACCAGTGCTGGATCGGTGTCAGTGGGGTCACGCCGGTGACTGCACCCTGGTCGACAAGCGGGTTGTCTTCTCGGCGTGCCACCCACGCCAGCGCCTGCACGGTCTGGTGCTCGAACAGTTCCTTGGGCGTGAACTGGATGCCCTGTTGCCGTGCACGGCTCACCACCTGCAACGAGATGATCGAGTCGCCACCCAGCTCGAAGAAGTTGTCACCCAGGCCGACCTGCTCCAGCTTCAGCACATCCGCCCAGATCGCCGCGATCTGCTGCTCCAGCGCGCTTTGCGGGGCGATGTACTCACCCTGCAACTGGCTGGCATCCGGCTGCGGCAGGGCCTTGCGGTCCAGCTTGCCGTTTGGCGTTACCGGCAGCTTGTCGAGCAGCAACAGGTGCGCCGGCACCATGTAGTCCGGCAGACCGGCTTTCAGTGCTTCGCGCAGGTTGTCGCGCAATGCACCCTGGTCTTGC
>NZ_JBDJLK010000149.1:0-7322 GCF_039673335.1 Pseudomonas sp. TWI929 | reverse complement strand
CTCCCACAGGGATCCCACAATCTTCAGGCGTGTGATATTCCTGTGGGAGCGGGCGTGCCCGCGAAGAGGCCGGTACAGGCAACAATTCTCTAAAGGGCTTGCAAGGCATCAAACCGCCCCGCCAACCCCTGCTCGGCAAACTGCTCCACCACAAAATCGATAAACGCCCGGGTCTTGCCCGGCAGCAGCTTGTGCTCGGCGAAATACAGGCTGATATGCCCATCATCCACATACCAGTCAGGCAACACCCGCCGAAGCCGCCCCGCCTGCAGGTAGGGCACGGCAAACGGCAAACTCACCAGGGCAACCCCCAGCCCTTGCTCGGCTACCGCGCAAGCTGCATCGGAATCGCTCATGGTCATCGCCTGGCGCAGTTGCAGCGGCTGCTGCGCCTGCCAGCGGCTGGTCAACGGCCACGAGCGCACCCGCCCGGTCTGCGGTGAGCGGATCAGAATGCCGTCATGCCGCTGCAGCACCTGTGGGTCGTCAATGTGCGCATGCCGCTGCAGATACGCTGGCGCCGCCACCAGCACCCGGTGCGCCGGGGTCAGCTTGCGCGCCACCACCCCCGGTGGCAGTTCGAAACCACCACCAATCGCCGCATCGAAACCCTGCCCGATCAGGTCGACCTGACGGTTGTCGAAATGCCAGTCTGGTGTGATCGCCGGATATCGGCGCAAAAACTCGCCCAACAACGGCAACACATACAACCGCCCGAACACCGTGCCCATGCTCACCCGCAGCAACCCGGCCGGCTGGCCCTCGGCACTGGCCAGGTTGGCCACGGCGTACTGGATGGTGCGGAAACTGTCACTGACCTCGCCGAGAAAACGCTGCCCCGCCTCGGTCAAAGTCAGCTTGCGGGTACTACGCTGGAACAACCGCACGCCCAGGCGCGCTTCCAACTGGGCAACGTGCTTGCCCACGGCGGCCGGGGTAATGCTCAGGCGCCTGGCGGCCTCGGCAAAACTGCCAACCTCGGCACTGCGGATGAAGCATTCCAACGCGTTGAACGATTCCATGGCCATGATTGGCAACCAAAGGTTTACTCTGCTGATAGTGATTAGCATCTTATCAGCAGGTAATCGAGCGCCGATACTGCGCCCATCCAAGGCATTTCGGCCTGGCTTCCAGCAGGAGATCAGCATGTCCAAGCAACTTACACTCGAAGGCAAAGTAGCCCTGGTACAGGGCGGTTCCCGCGGCATTGGTGCGGCCATCGTGCGGCGCCTGGCCCGCGAAGGCGCGCAGGTGGCCTTCACCTATGTCAGCTCAGCCGGGCCGGCAGAAGAACTGGCCCGGGAAATTACTGAGAACGGCGGCAAGGCCCTGGCCTTGCGGGCCGACAGCGCCGATGCAGCGGCCGTGCAACTGGCCGTGGATGACGCGGTGAAGGCCTTCGGCAGGCTGGACATCCTGGTCAACAACGCCGGCGTACTGGCGGTGGCGCCGGTGACCGAATTCGACCTGGCTGACTTCGACCGCATCCTGGCGGTAAACGTGCGCAGCGTGTTCGTCGCCAGCCAGGCTGCGGCGCGCTACATGGGCCAGGGTGGGCGCATCATCAACATTGGCAGCACCAACGCCGAGCGCATGCCGTTTGCCGGCGGCGCGCCCTATGCCATGAGCAAGTCGGCGCTGGTTGGCCTGACCCGCGGCATGGCGCGTGACCTGGGGCCGCAGGGCATTACCGTGAACAACGTGCAGCCAGGGCCGGTGGACACCGACATGAACCCGGCCAGTGGCGAGTTTGCCGAAAGCCTGATCCCACTGATGGCAATTGGGCGCTATGGCGAGGCGGATGAGATTGCCAGCTTTGTGGCTTACCTGGCGGGGCCTGAGGCGGGGTATATCACCGGGGCCAGCCTGACGGTGGATGGTGGGTTTGCGGCCTGATTGAAGGGTTGCCGGTACTGGCCTCTTCGCGGGCACGCCCGCGAAGAGGCCAGCACAGGATTACATTGGTGTCATGCCTGACACTTCCTGATAATCCCCCCACTTACCACTGCCGTCACGAGTACCGCATGAACACCACCCTCAGCCGCGCCCTGATCCTGCTGATGGCCACCGCCACCGGCCTGGCCGTGGCCAGCAACTACTACGCCCAACCACTGCTGCACAGCATCGCCCAGCAATTCGGCCTGAGCACCGCCAGCGCTGGCAGCATCGTCATCGCCGCGCAGCTCAGCTATGGCGCCGGCCTGTTGCTGCTGGCACCGCTGGGCGACCTGTTCGAGCAGCGCCGGCTGATCACCGTGATGACCGCCATTGCCACCCTTGGCCTGGTAATCAGTGCCTGTGCACCAAGCCTGACCTGGCTGATCCTCGGCACGGCGCTGACCGGGCTGTTCTCGGTGGTGGCGCAGATCCTGGTGCCCATGGCCGCGACCCTGAGCGAGCCGCACCAGCGCGGGCGCGCGGTCGGCACGTTGATGAGCGGCCTGCTGCTGGGCATCCTGCTGGCGCGTACCGCTGCCGGCTTCATGGCCGAATTGGGCGGCTGGCGTAGCATCTACGTACTGGCCGCAGTACTGATGGCCATCACTGCCGTGGCGTTGTACCGCAGCCTGCCGCAACACCACAGCCATGCCGGGCTGAAATACCCGGCGCTGATCGGCTCGGTGTTTCGCCTGTTCTTCGAAGAACCGGTGTTGCGCCTGCGCTCGCTGCTCGGTCTGCTGGCGTTCAGCTTGTTTGCCCTGTTCTGGACACCACTGGCATTCCTGCTGGCCAAAGGCCCGTACCACTACTCGGACGCGGTGATCGGCCTGTTCGGCCTGGCCGGGGCGGCAGGTGCGCTGTCGGCCAACTGGGCCGGGCGCCTGGCCGACCGAGGCAAGGGCTCGCTGGGTACCACCGTGGGCCTGGTGGTGTTGCTGCTGTCGTGGGTACCACTGGGGTTTGCCGAGCAATCGTTGCTGGCCTTGCTGCTGGGCGTGCTGATGCTCGACCTGGCAGTTCAGCTGGTGCACGTGAGCAACCAGAACGCGGTAATAGCCCTGCGGCCCGAGGCACGCACGCGGCTTAATGCCGGGTACATCACCTGCTACTTCATTGGTGGGGCGCTGGGCTCGCTGCTAGGCACGCAGCTGTTCCAGCACCAGGGCTGGATGGGCATTGTGGTGGCGGGGCTGGTAATTGGCGCCCTGGCGTTGCTGGCGTGGCTCGTAGCTGCCCGCAAAGCCGCCGCATAACCCCATGTGGGAGCGGCCTTGCGTCGCGAAAGGGCGACATTGCACCGCACTACCCTCCGTCGCATTGCCGTTGACTTGCCCGCCCGGGCAGCGCTCAGTAGGCGCTGCTCAATGCCCTTTCCCTGACAGGACGACTTTATGACAAGACTCACGGTGCAATCCGGCGATTTCTTGCAAGGTGAAGGTGAGTATCGCAATGGATCGCTCACACTCAAGACCCCGCGCAGCCCTTCTCCGGGCGAGCGAATTTCCCTGGCACGTATCAGCGACTTGCGGTTGGCCAGCCTGGAACCCAGCCGCAGCCTGGGCAGCGCCCTGGGCTGGGGCGTAGCCGGCGCCCTCGTAGCCGGGCCGGTGGGGCTGCTGGCCGGCCTGTGGCTGGGTGGCAAGGAGGAAGAAGCCACCTTCCTGGCCACCTTCAAGGATGGGCGCAAGCTCATGGCCATTACCGATGGCAAGACCTGGTCGAAAATCGATGACAACTGGCGGCAGCACAAGCGGCCGGCCAACACAGACTGACTGAATATCACCGGGCCCTGATCGTTTTAGGGTGAAGGCGGCTGCTAAGATGCCGCCTTTTTCATGGCCTGTGCCGACCTCTTCGCGGGTAAACCCGCTTCCACAGGGAAATCACACCCCTCAGGACCAGTGATATTCCTGTGGGAGCGGGTTCACCCTCGAAGAGGCCGGCACAGGTGTTGCGCCTCCAGGAGCCCCACCGCATGCCCCCGCGTCACCCCCGCCTGCCCCTGAGCTTGCTTAGCCTGGGCCTGGCCCTGCATTGCCCTGATGTGCTTGCCGAAGACAGCGTGCTACTGGCCCCACTGCAGGTCTCCGACACCTACGCCAACGACGGCTACCAGGCACACCAGGCAGCAGTAGGCGGTTTCCAGCCCGCCCCCTTACTCGACACCCCGGCCTCGATCAGTGTGTTCAACCAGCAACTGCTGGAAGACCGCCAGGTGCGCCTGCTCAGCGAGGTGCTGCAAAGCGACGCCTCGGTGGGCGAAAGCTATGCCCCCATCGGCTACTACGAAAACTTCAACGTGCGCGGCTTCGAACTGAACGCCGCCAGCAGCTACCGCATCAACGGCCAGACCATCGCCGGCGAGCAGAACGTGGCCCTGGAGAACAAGCAGCAGGTGGAGCTGCTCAAGGGCCTGTCCGGGCTGCAAAGCGGTGTGTCGGAGCCCGGCGGCCTGGTCAACTACGTGACCAAGCGCGCCGAAGACGTGCGCAGCGTCACGCTGTCGACCAACGAACAAGGCGAACGCTACCTGGCTACCGACCTGGGCGGCTGGTTCGGCAGCGAAAAGCAGTTTGGCCTGCGTGCCAACCTGGCCCATGAAGACATCCGCTCGTACGTCGACCACGCCGACGGCAAGCGCGACTTCGCCTCGCTGGCCTTCGATTGGCAGATCAACCCGGACGCCACCCTGCAGCTGGATGCCGAGTACCAGCACCGCGAACAACGTTCTGTGCCGGGCTACCAGTTGCTCGGAGGCACCGAAGTGCCCCACGGCATCGACCCGGATGACCGCCTGGCTTACCAACACTGGGCCAAGCCGGTGCAAAACGACTCGCTGAATGTGGGCGGGCGCTTCGAGTACCACTTCAACCAGGCCTGGACAGGCACCTTGAGCGCCTCGCGCAGCAAGGTGGTAATCGACGACTACAGCGCGTTTGCCTGGGGCTCGAGCGAAGGCGCGTTCTTCGCCAGCAATGGCGACTACGACATCTACGACTTCCGCAGCCCCGACGACACCCGCCGCACCGATGAGGCGCAGGCCATGCTCAACGGGCGTTTCGATGCGCTGGGCGTGGGCCATGAGCTGACCGTGGGCACCAGTGCGCAGCGGCGCACGCTGGATCAGCGCCCCAGCTATATGGAATGGGTGGGTACTGGCAACATCCATACCGGTGCGCCGGCCTTTGACCCATCCGATAAGCCCATCAGGTCTAGCGAACGTCGCCTGGACAGCCGCCAGTACGGGTTGTTTGTCAGCGACCGCATCAGCTTCAACGAGCAATGGCAGACCGTACTGGGTGCCCGTGAAGTACGCCTGGACGAGAAAACCTGGGATGAGAACGGCGTTGCCGGGCGCCATACCCGGCAATACGAGTTGCTGCCGAACGCTGCGCTTATCTACAAGCCCCAGCCGGACACCACGGTATACGCCAGCTACTCCAAAGGCCTGTCAGCGGGCAGTACCGCACCTTGGTTCGCTGAGAACAAATTCGAAATCCTGGCGCCTACCACGTCCCACCAACTGGAACTGGGCATCAAGCACGACTGGCAAGGCCTGAGCTTCAGCGCTGCGCTGTTCCAGATTCGCCAGGCCTACCAGTACGCGCGCCCGGATGGCGCTGGCAAGTTCACCTACGTGCAGCAAGGCCAGCAGAAAAACACCGGCCTGGAGCTGGGCGCCAGCGGCTGGGTGACCCAGAAATTGCAGGTGCAGGCCAGCGCTGCGGCCATTCGGGCGCGGGTGCAGAACAGCGGTACTGATGAATATGAAGGCCACCAGGCGATCAACGTGCCCAAATTCCGCGCGGCGCTGCAGGCAGAATACAGCCTGCCGGTGCCAGGGCTGGCGCTGCTGGGTGGGGCGCGCTACAGCGCCAGCAAATATGCGAGCCAGGCGGGGAATGTGGAGGTTGGTGGATATACCGTGTTCGACCTCGGCAGCCGCTACCGCACGCGCATTGGCGGGTATGACACGGTGCTGCGGCTGACGGTGGATAACGTGTTCGACAAGCGTTATTGGCGCGATGTGGGGGATTACCTGGGGGACAACTACCTGTTCCAGGGGGCGCCGCGGACGGCTCGGCTGTCGGCTTCGGTCAGCTTCTAGAATTTTGGGGGCGCGTTGCGCCCCTTTCGCGACACAAGGCCGCTCCCACAGGGCCACCTACAATCTGAAGGCAGCGCATCCCTGTGGGAGCGGCCTTGCGTCGCGATGGGCTGCGCAGCAGCCCCAAAGACCCTGAAAACAAAAAGCCCCCGGCTTTTCAGCGCGGGGGCTCTTCGTAGAATGTGGCGGTGAAGAAGGGATTTGAACCCTTGATACGATTTCTCGTATACACACTTTCCAGGCGTGCTCCTTCGACCACTCGGACACTTCACCGTTTCTCTTCAAGCCTTGCAGCCTGTCGAGGTGCGCTAATTTAGTGAAAGAGCTTCCCTTTGGCAAGCATTTTTTTCAATTTTTTCATGTATTTGCACTTGAGCCCGGCTGGACGCTGACCGACCAGTCAGCCTTGCTGCTTTACCTCGCCCCTGGCGCTGGGTAACGTCGTCGCCACGCCAACAAAAGGACTCTGCCATGAGCGAGCTGATTACCTACCACGCCGAAGACGGCATCGCCACCCTGACCCTGAACAACGGCAAGGTCAACGCCATCTCGCCGGATGTCATCACCGCCTTCAACGCCGCACTCGACCGCGCCGTCGAAGAGCGTGCGGTGGTGATCATCACCGGGCAGCCGGGCATTCTGTCTGGCGGTTACGACCTGAAGGTGATGACCAGCGGCCCGAAAGAGGCAATCAGCCTAGTTACCGCCGGCTCCACCCTCGCCCGCCGCCTGCTGTCGCACCCGTTCCCGGTAGTGGTTGCCTGCCCGGGCAATGCTGTGGCCAAAGGTGCCTTCCTGCTGTTGTCGGCCGACTACCGCATTGGCGTCGAAGGGCCGTACAAGGTGTGCCTGAACGAAGTACAGATCGGCATGACCATGCACCATGCCGGCATCGAGCTGGCCCGCGACCGCCTGCGCCGCTCGGCCTTCCACCGCTCGGTGATCAATGCCGAGGTGTTTGACCCGCAAGGCGCGGTGGATGCCGGCTTCCTCGACAAGGTAGTGCCGGCCGAGCAGTTGCAGGAAGCGGCACTGGCCGCGGCGCGGGAGTTGAAGAAGCTGAACATGCTGGCGCACAAGAATACCAAGCTGAAAGTGCGCAAAGGGTTGCTGGAGGCATTGGACAAGGCAATTGAGCTGGACCAGCAGCATATGGGCTAAGAATCGACTCCCCTGTGCTGCGCGGCTCTTGTAGGAGCGGCCTTGTGTCGCGAAAGGGCCGCAAAGCGGCCCCAGCAATATCTGCGGCGAAGCTGAAGATGTGGGGCCGCTA
>NZ_JBDJLK010000148.1:0-7455 GCF_039673335.1 Pseudomonas sp. TWI929 | reverse complement strand
CTCCAAGCTTGTGCGATCCCTGTGGGAGCTGGCTTGCCGGCGATGGGCCGCGCAGCGGCCCCAACAAAAACAAAACAGCTGGAGCCGGGCCATGTCCGAACTGCGTCAAGAATGCTTGTGGGAATACGTCAGCAAACCGAGCGTGGCCGCCCAGGCCCTGGCCGGTGAGCACAAGGCCGATGTCTGCGTGATCGGCGGCGGCATTACCGGCCTGTCGGCGGCCATCCACCTGCTCGAACAGGGCAAGTCGGTGATCCTGCTGGAGGCCTGGAAGTTCGGCCATGGTGGCTCCGGGCGCAACGTCGGCCTGGTCAACGCCGGCACCTGGATCCGCCCCGACGACGTCGAGGCCACGCTCGGCCATAAGCAGGGCAGCCGCCTGAACAAGGTACTTGGCGAAGCCCCAGGCGAAGTGTTCGCCATGATCGAGCGCCTTGGCATTGACTGCCAGGCCCAGCACAAAGGCACGCTGCACATGGCGCACAACGCCACCGGCATCGCCGACCTCGAAGCCCGCCACGAACAATGGCGCCGCCGCGGTGCCGACGTGGAGCTGCTGACTGGCGCCCAGTGCCAGGAATACTGTGGTACCAACAAGATTTCCGCCGCGCTGCTCGACCGCCGCGCCGGCACCATCAACCCGATGGGCTATACCCAGGGCCTGGCAGCTGCCGTGGCACGCCTGGGCGGCAAGCTGTTCCAGCAATCCTCGGTCGAAGGCCTGGAGCGTGATGGCGATGCCTGGCGGGTGAAGACTGCCCGCGGCTCGGTGCGCGCCGACAAGGTGGTGATTTCCACTGGCGCCTACACCGAAGGCGACTGGAGCAACCTGCAGAAGCAGTTCTTCCGTGGTTATTACTACCAGGTGGCGTCCAAGCCGCTGCATGGTGCGGCTGCTGACAAGGTGCTGCCACACGGCCAGGGCTCGTGGGACACCCGCACCGTGCTCAGCAGCATCCGCCGCGACGACCAGGGCCGCCTGCTGCTCGGCAGCCTGGGCCGGGTCGACAACAAGCCGGCGTGGTTCGTGCGCAGCTGGGCCGACCGCATCCAGAGCCACTACTACCCGGAGCTGGGCAAGGTCGAGTGGGAGATGCACTGGACCGGCTGCATCGACTTCACCCCCGACCACCTGATGCGCCTGTTCGAGCCAGCGCCGGGGCTGGTGGCGGTGACCGGGTATAACGGGCGGGGTAATACCACCGGCACCGTGATTGGCCGGGCGTTTGCCGAGTTCCTACTGAAGGGTGAGGCGGACAGCCTGCCGATCCCGTTCTCGCCGATGACTGGCGTGAGTGCGCCTTCGCTGCGCACCGCGTTCTACGAGTCCGGGTTCTCGCTGTACCACGCGGGGCAATGCTTGAGAGTTGTGTTGTAAGCACTGGCCTCTTCGCGGGTGAACCCCCTCCCACAGGTATTGCGCAGCGTTCCAGATTAGCGCGGTCTCTGTGGGAGCGGATTTACCCGTGAAAGGGCCGGTACAGGTTTACTTGTGCAACCAGCTAAGGAAGCCGCCTTTCTTGATCAAGGCCGGCTTCTGCAGCAACAACGACTCCCGGCTCTGCCGCCGGAACCGCTGCAACTTGCTCAACGCCGTCTGCACATCGCCACGCTGTATCAGGCAACTTTTCACCTGCTCCTTGTCGATCCGGTACAGCACGCAACTGGTCAGTGTGCGGAACTCGGCAAACGAATCGTCTTCATCAATGATCCCCTCGATCCCCAATACCTCGCCCGGCCCCATGCGCCCGGCTTCCAGCAGTTTGTCGCCATCGCGCACCGACGCCGACACCACGCCGCTGCCAATCACCAGCAAATGGTCGGAATGCTCGCCCACCTCCAGAATCACCTGGTCCGCCAGGTACTCCACCGCAGTCATGCGCTGGCTCAGGGCATCCCGCTCGTCAGCGCTTAGCGAGCGAAACACCCGCACCTCGTCCAGCACCTCGCGCTGGCGGCTGCGCGGCGGCATGGCCAGGTCGACGTTCCACATCACCCCGCTGGCCTCCAGGTGGCGGTGCGCCAGGTCGAACAGCTGGTTGCGCGCCGCAGCCTTGCCGCCCATATCGGCAACGAAGCCACTGGCCTCGTACTCCACCGACTCCAGCGTCGAGGCCTTCACCGAAACCTTGGGCCCAGGTGAGGCAAGGATCGCGCTGGTGCCCTGCAAGGCCTTTTCCAGCGCATCGAACACCCGCTTGGGGCGCACCTTGGCTGGTACCACCACGCTGATCGACACCCCGTGTACATCGGCCGGGCGGCTGTGGTTGAGCAGCCGCGCCTTGGCTGCCACCGAATTCGGGATCACCGCCAGGCTACCCGTGCCCGTGAGCAGGCGGGTGGCGCGCCAGTCGATTTCCAGCACCTTGCCTTCGGTGCCGTCGATCGAGATCGAGTCGCCAATCTGGTACGGCCGCGTGGTGTTCAGGATGATCCCGCTGAACACATCCGCCAAGGTGCTCTGCAGCGCCAGGCCGATGACGATGGCCATCACCCCCGAGGTGGCCAGCAGGCCTTTCACCGGCAACTGCAGCACATAGCCTGCGGCAGCGACCACGGCGGCCAGGAAGATCAACGCCCCCAGCACATCCTGCAGCAAGCGCCCGCCATGGCTGCCACGGGCCACCAACAACAGGCCGAACACCACCGTGACCGTGCGCGCGCCGAACAGCCACCAACCGATCGTCAACACCGTGGCCATCAGGTTGCGTGAGACATCGTCCGGCCATGGTGGCGGTTGCAGCGGGCTCATACCAGCGGCCACCAGCACCGAGCTGAACAGCAGGAAGATCACCAGCCGCGTGCCGATGCGCCAGGCCCGGCGCTGGAGAGGGATGACTTGCCAGAGCACGAGGTCGAGCAGGATCAGGGCGGTACCGAGCAACAACGGGGACGACTGGATGAACGCCAGCATGGTGGTCTCGGGTGTGAGGGAAGGGCTGTGGGTAGTAATAGAGCAGGTTGCTGTTGCAGGCAATGGGGCCTGTGCCGGCCTTTTCGCGGGCTCGCCCGCTCCCACAGGGATTCCACAGGATTCAAATCCAGCGCTGTCCTTGTGGGAGCGGGCAAGCCCGCGAAGAGGCCAGCAAATCCAGCGCCAATCCATCGTTCATAAATCAGAACGCTACAGCCAAAAACCACTATCTACCGCTCCAAAGGTGATGGTTTTAATCTTCTCCCATCAACGCGAAACACCCAACTTACTGAATATCAAAACCCTTAGGAGCTACCCCGATGACCAACTTCAAATACAACCGCCTGAACAAAGACGACGCTGTCGTACTGCTGGTCGACCACCAGGCTGGCCTGCTGTCGCTGGTCCGCGACATCGAGCCGGACGCGTTCAAGAACAACGTGCTGGCCCTGGCTGACCTGGCCAAGTTCTTCAACCTGCCGACCATCCTCACCACCAGCTTCGAACAAGGCCCCAACGGCCCGCTGGTACCGGAACTGAAAGCCCTGTTCCCGGACGCCCCCTACATCGCCCGCCCAGGCCAGATCAACGCCTGGGACAACGAAGACTTCGTCAAGGCTGTGAAAGCCACCGGCAAGAAGCAACTGATCATCGCCGGTGTGGTCACCGAAGTATGCGTAGCCTTCCCGGCCCTGGCTGCTCTGGAAGAAGAGTTCGAAGTGTTCGTGGTCACCGATGCTTCCGGCACCTTCAACGCCATGACCCGTAACGCCGCCCACGACCGCATGAGCCGTGCAGGCGCACAACTGATGACCTGGTTCGGCGTGGCCTGCGAGCTGCACCGCGACTGGCGCAACGACATCGAAGGCCTGGCCGCACTGTGCTCCAACCACATCCCGGACTACCGCAACCTGATGACCAGCTACAACGCCTTCAACGCCAACAAGTAACCCCTACCGCTGCGGGCACCGTCAGCCGGTGCCCGCCCAGGGCAGCACACCTATCCAATCCAGCGCCCGTCCGCCGTTGCACAGTGGATGCGGGCAAGCTCATCCCAAGGAACGCCGATGAACACCGCACTCCAAGACAACCGCGAAGTGGTGACCGTATGCCTGCAGCACCAGGTTCTTGATGGCCCGTCGGGCGCTGCCACGGCGCAACCGCCGCGCTGGAAGCAGGCGCTGCTGACCTACCTGGTGATCTGCCCGATGACCATGGCCATTCCGCAGCTGCTGGCGCCGCTGTTCGCACGCTTCCCGCAACTGGGCGGCGTGATTGCCGGCAACCTGATCGTCAATGTGTTCGTCATCCTGCCCGTGGTGTTCTACATCATGCCTTGGGTAACCCGCCGCTGCGCCAACTGGCTGCGCGGTTGAGCCACGCCGTCGCCGGCGAAGAGGCCAGCCAAGGCAGCACAAAGTTTGAACAGGGCTAACCTTCTACAGCCCACCGCACATCCATCCAAGCCTTGGCCCTGCACCAACCGGCATGCTCCGCAGTCGCGCCTGCCGCCGCCCCCAGAGACGGAGAGCCCCATGTCCCAGGACCGCAACGACAAGACCCGTCGCCAGTTCCTCGCCACCAGCACCGTGCTCGGTGCCGCCGGCGCGCTCTGGTCCGCATTGCCCTTCACCGGCCAGGCCGGTTCCGCTCACGCATCCACCCAAGGAGGTTCCATGACCGCCGATCTGATTCTGTTCAACGGCAAGCTGCACACCGTTGACCGCGAAAAGCCCACCGCAACCGCCGTCGCCATCAAGGACGGCCGCTTCATCGCCGTGGGCAACGACGCCGAGGCCATGGCCCACAAGGGCGCCAGCACGCAAATCATCGACCTCAAGCAGCGCACGGTCATCCCCGGCCTGAACGACTCGCACCTGCACCTGATCCGCGGTGGCCTGAACTACAACCTGGAGCTGCGCTGGGAAGGCGTGCCGTCGGTGGCCGATGCCCTGCGCATGCTCAAGGACCAGGCCGCCCGCACGCCAACCCCACAGTGGGTGCGCGTGGTGGGTGGCTGGAACGAATTCCAGTTCGCTGAAAAACGCATGCCTACCCTGGAAGAAATCAACCAGGCCGCGCCCGACACCCCGGTATTCCTGCTGCACCTGTACGACCGCGCGCTGCTCAACCGCGCTGCGCTCAAGGCCGTTGGCTACGACAAGAGCACGCCGAACCCGCCAGGTGGCGAGATCCAGCGTGACAAGTTCGGCAACCCGACCGGCATGCTGATCGCCCGCCCCAATGCGATGATCCTCTACGCCACCCTGGCCAAGGGGCCGAAGCTGCCGCTGGAGTACCAGGTCAACTCCACCCGCCAGTTCATGCGCGAGCTCAACCGCCTGGGCCTGACCAGCGCCATCGATGCCGGCGGCGGTTACCAGAACTTCCCCGATGACTATTCGGTGATCCAGGAGCTGGCCGACAACAACCAGCTGACCGTGCGCATCGCCTACAACCTGTTCACCCAGAAGCCCAAGGAAGAGCTGGACGACTTCAAGAAGTGGACGTCCAGCGTCAAGCTGCACAGCGGCACCGATTTCCTGCGCCACAACGGCGCCGGCGAAATGCTGGTGTTCTCCGCCGCCGACTTCGAGGACTTCCTCGAGCCGCGCCCGGACCTGCCGCAGACCATGGAAGAAGAGCTGGAACCGGTGGTACGCCACCTGGTCGAGCAGCGTTGGCCGTTCCGCCTGCACGCCACCTACAACGAATCGATCACGCGCATGCTCGACGTGTTCGAAAAGGTCAACCGCGACATCCCGTTCAACGGCCTGCCGTGGTTCTTCGACCATGCCGAAACCATCACCCCGCAGAACATCGAGCGCGTGCGGGCCCTGGGCGGTGGTATCGCCGTACAGGACCGTATGGCCTTCCAGGGTGAGTACTTCGTCGACCGCTACGGCGCCAAGGCCGCTGAGCAGACCCCGCCGATCAAGCGCATGCTCGACATGGGCGTGCCGGTCGGTGCCGGTACCGACGCCACCCGCGTGTCCAGCTACAACCCGTGGACTTCGCTGTACTGGCTGGTCAGCGGCAAGACCGTTGGCGGCATGGAGCTGTACAAGGAAGGCCTGGACCGCGACACCGCGCTGCAACTGTTCACCCAGGGCAGCGCCTGGTTCTCTAGCGAGCAGGGCAAGAAGGGCCAGATCAAGGTCGGCCAGCTGGCTGACCTGGCGGCACTGTCGCTGGATTTCTTCAGCGTTGATGAAGAAGCAATCAAGGGTATCGAGTCGGTGCTGACCGTGGTCGATGGCAAGGTGGTGTACGGCGCGGCGGAGTTCGACAAGCTCGGCCCACCCCAGGTGCCGGTGCTGCCGGAATGGTCGCCTGTGACCAAGGTGCCGGGGCACTGGCGTGTGGGGACGCCGTCGCTGGCGGCAGCCGTGCACCAGTGCTCGGGGCCGTGCGGGGTGCATGCGCACAGCCATGAAAAGGCGCGGCATTCGAGTGTGCCGGTCAATGACTTCCAGGGCTTCTGGGGGGCGCTGGGTTGCTCGTGCTTCGCGTTCTAACCTGAGCTGCTGCGGAATCAGGCCATATCGCTGATCGCAAACTCCTCAGCCAGGTGATCGATCAGCGCCCGTACCGATGGCAGCAACCCGCGCCGCGACGGGAAGATTGCATGCACGATGCCACACCGCGGGTGCCAGTCCGGGATCAGCTCCACCAGCCGCCCTGCCGCCAGGTCCTCGCGCACCGCCACCCGCGGCAGGTGCGCAATGCCCACCCCAGCCACCACGAAATGGCGCAAGGCAAACAGGTCGTCGGTGACCATGCGCGGGGTATGCGGGATGACAATGCTGCGGCTGCTGTCCTCACCCTGGAACAACTCCCACTGGTACTCCCGTTGGGCACTGCCCCAGTGCAGGCTCGGCAGCGTGCCAAGCAACTGCGGGTCGAAACCCTTGGGCAGCTGCTCCAGGTACTGCGGTTGGCCGACCAGGCACTGGGTGCTGTTGCTCAGCACCTTCATCACCATGTCGGTGTTTTCCAACGGTGGAAAGCGCACCCGCAGGGCGATGTCGAAGCCCTCGTGCAGCAGGTCGACGCGGCGGTTGGTGCTTTCGATGAACAGCTCCACCTGCGGGTACTTGAGCATGTAGCGGGTCAGCATCGGCCCGACCCAGGAGTTGAGCAGGGTGGTCGGGCAACTGATGCGCACCAGCCCGCGCGGTTCGCTACGGTTGCGCTCGATGATCTCCGCCGCGCCCTCGGCCTCCACGCGCATGGCCAGACAGCGGTTGTAGTAGGCCTGGCCGATCTCGGTCAGCGAGCAGTGGCGGCTGGTGCGGTGCAGAAGGCGCACGCCCAGGCGGTCCTCCAGGTCGGCGATACGCCGGCTGAGCTTCGACTTGGGCATGTCCAGCGCCCGCCCGGCCGGGGCGAAGCCACCGTGTTCGACCACCTGGGTGAAGTAGTAGAGGGAGTTGAGGTCTTCCAATGATCGGTCTCCGGGTATTGGGTTGCCTGTGCCGGCCTCTTCGCGGGGGAACCGGCGTAGGGGGGCGCGCAGCCCCGAGGAATACCGCGGTGGG
>NZ_JBDJLK010000147.1:0-7920 GCF_039673335.1 Pseudomonas sp. TWI929 | reverse complement strand
AAAATGATGCAGTTGATGGGCTGAAGAGCCTTTTTTTAGCACAAAAACAAACGCCCCGAACAAGTCGGGGCGTTTGGTCTAGGGCCTATCAGTGTGTTTTCACACAGTCTGTTCGGGGCCCTTTTTTCATGGGCGGCGGGAACCTTTTGCGGACTTGCATCTTGCATGCAGTTTTACCGCGCTGATTGCAAAATGCACGACCCTTGAAATGCTGGTTGCTTGCTAACTCGTTGATTTATAAGTGCTAAAGCGAAGCGGCAAAGCTGGCACAGCGTATGCAACTACACTCATACCTGCCGCCAGGACTTACGGCGCAGACCTTTCGAAAAACAGGAGTGACACACATGAAGAAGTTCGCCATTGCTGCCGCCACTGCTACCGCTCTGACCCTGACCATGGCTAACGCGGCATTCGCCCAGCAGTCCACCCAGGCCCCGATGACGCTGGCGGCCGGTGAGGTGACCAAAGCCAAGGAAGCTACCTCCGATACCTGGATCACCACCAAGGTAAAGGCTGACCTGATGACCGAGAAAGGTGTGCCTGGCAGCGATATCAAGGTCGAAACCAACAAGGGTGTGGTGTCGTTGTCTTCTGACACGGCGGTTACCAGTGCCCAGAAAGAGATGGCTATTGCCATCGCCAAGAAGATCAAAGGTGTGCAGGCCGTATCGGCTGATGGCCTGAAGTCCGAATAAGGGACGTCTCGTCGGCCAAACGGACTTGGCCACCATTTTGCCTAAAGGGGCCGCTTTGCGGCCCTTTTCATTTAACAAACAGGATTGCGCGCAATCACTTCACTCTCAAAGCACTCCTGCTCGATGATCAGCGGCTCTACCAACGGGCGGCTATCGCGGAAGTGCGCGGTCTGGGTATGCGCTTCATAGGCCGCATCATCGCGGTAGATCTCGTACAGGTAGATCACCTCTGGGTCGGCCCGGTCCTGCGACACATCGAACACCAGGCAGCCGGGCTCGGTGGCGACAGAGGCTGCAGCATTGACCGTGATCGCAGTCAGAAAAGCCTCGGCGCAACCGGGCTTCACACGGGTCTTGATGAACAGGCTATACACAAAGTTCTCCTTTTGTTTTAAATTCAATAATGAATTGTATACAAAAATGGAGCCTAGCCAATGTCCGAATTGCCTGCACGCCCTGGCCGCCTGAATGGCCTGCGTCATATTGCCTTGTTGGTGCCTAACCTTGAGGAGTGCGAACGCTTCTATGTCGATGTGCTGGGCATGGAAGTGCTGAACCGCGCCAACGAGGACCTGGTGTACCTCACTTGCGGTAACGACAACCTGTCGTTGGGGCGCGGGGCAGGGGCGGCCAATGGGTTGCAGACCCTGGACCACTATGGGTTCATCGTTGATAGCGTGGAGGAACTGGAGGCCTGGTATGCGTACTTCAAGGCCCGTGGCGTAACCTTGCTAGACCGGCCATTCAACCATGGCGACGGCGCGCGCAGCTTCCACCTGCTGGACCCGGCTGGGAACAAGGTGCAGCCGCTGTATCACCCGGCGGTGTCGGGGCAGCGGTTGGTCAGTGCCTGAATTGATGTTGCCTGGTCGGGCCTCTTCGCGGGTGAACCCGCTCCCACAGGTATTGCACAGGCCTTGAGCTGTGCGCGATCCCTGTGGGAGCGGGTTTACCCGCGAAGAGGCCTAGCCTGCCACTAGAGGTTACTCAGCATCCAGATGCATCGGCGTCACCACCCGGCCATCGCTCTCGGCCTGCCCCAGGTTGGTATCGATGAAATACACCCGGTCATCCTCCAGCTGGCCCTTGTCGACCAGGTAATCCTTGATGCTGCTGGCCCGCTCCTGGCCCAGCGTACGCAGCAAGGCGGTACTTTCGGCCCACGACTTGATCACCGCCTCACGCAGCTTGGCGGTGCGTTCGTCGCGGCCGAGCTGCTCCCATTCGGCTGGCGGTTGTTGCTTCAGGCGCGTGCGGTAGATGCCTTCGAGCATCGCCGGCTTGTCGCTGTCGTCGACCACCAGCATCGAGGCATTGGCCGGTACCTTGTCACCCCGACGCTGCAGGATCTTGTACCAGGTGGCCTGGTACTCACGCTCCAGGCGCTGTTGGGCGATCAGCGGGCCATCGCTGGCCTGGGCGCTGGTGCCTTCGATCTCCAGGCGCAGTTCCGGGCGCTCCTTCAGCGCTGCTGCCAGCTTGTCCAGCGACGACTGGGCGTCGCCACTGAGTTCACTGGAGCCGGGGGCGAAGGCCACGGTACCGAGGTCTTGCGCACCACCGCCGCTAACCAACCCGCCAATGAACTTGAACGGTGCCTGTGCCGCACGCAGCACCAGGTTGCGCAGGGTCTGCCAGACGATCGGCATCACGCTGAACTGCGGGTTGTTGAGGTCGCCAGACACCGGTAGCTCGATCGAGATCTTGCCTTCGGTATCCTTCAGCAGCGCCACCGCCAGGCGGATCGGCAGGTCCACCGCGTCCGGGCTGTCGACTTTCTCACCCAGTTGCAGCTGCTCCACCACCACCTTGTTCTCGGCCTTGAGCTGGCCGTTGGTGATCAGGTAGTGCAAGTCGAGGTTGAGCCGGCCCTTGCGGATACGGAAACCCGCAAACTTGCCAGAATAGGGGGTCAGCGTGGTCAGCTCGACGCGCTTGAAACTGGTGGCGATGTCCAGGCTGGCCAGCGGGTTGAACGGGTTGAGGGCGCCCTTGATGGTGACCGGTGCGTAGCGGTCGACCTTGCCCTTGACGTCAACCTTGGCCGGCGCTGGCTTGCGGTTGTCGATGGTGCCGATCCGGCCGTTGAGCTGCTGAATGGCCGTGGCGAAGTTGGGCGTGAGGGACAGGTCGGCAAAGTTGGCCGAGCCGTCGTTGATATCGATCTGGCCGATGTGGATGCCCAGCGGCTTGTCGCTACTGGCCGAGGCTGGCTTGGCCTGGCTGCTTGCAGGGGCGCCGGCCGGTTGCGGGATCAGCAGGTCATTGATGTTGGTGGTGCGGTCTTCGTTGATGATGAAGCGCGCATAGGGCTGCAGCAGCGTCACCTTGTCGATCGACAACGCATCGCCGTGCACGTAGGACAAGCCGTCGACGTTCACCTGTTGCCATTTGACGAAGTCGCGGCTTTTGATGGTATCGAGGGTGTGCAACTGGCTGACCTGTGCCTTGCCGGTAACGCTGAAGGCCAGCGGTGCGGTGTTCTTCAGGTCGACCTTGAGGTCGCTGCCGAGCATGCCGCTACGCAGCTCCAGCAGGATGAACGGGCTGATATAGGCTTGGGCCACGCGCAGGTCGATGTCGCGGGTGCTTACATCAAGCTTGGCCCAGACCGGCGCCAGGTTGACCTGGCCGGCCGTCTGCAATTTGCCCTGTTTACCCACACCGGTATCAAGCTTGAGGGTGAAGGGCGACTGGTTGAGGCTGTCGAACCCTTGCAGGTCTGCGTTGAGCGGGCCAACGTCCAGGGCTACCGGTTCTTTCCGGGAGCGGTCTGCCAGGTGCACCATGTAGTTTCGTAGCTGCACGTCCTTGAGCAGTACCTGCCAGGGCTTGCTTGGCTCTTTGGCGGCTTGCTCTTCGGGCGTGGGCTCGGCGGCGGCAGGTTCGGCCTTTTCCTTCGCTGTAGCCTTGGCTGGCTGGCTGGCGAACAGCTTCTGCCAGTCAAGCTGGCCGTCCTTCTCCAGCGCCGCCCAGGTTTCGAGTTTTTCGCTGCGGATCTTGCCTACGGTGACCAACTGCTTGACCAGGTCGACGGAAGTTTCGCTCACTTCCAGATTGGCCAGGCGTACCAGTGCTCGGCCATCGGGGGCCTTGATGGCGAACGGTGCAACGCGTATGGACGTGTTGTCCAGCAACAGCTCAGTCTGTTTGGCAAGGTTGAGCTTGTAATGGGTGTTGAGGTTGAACACGCCGTCCTCAAGCACCAACGGCACGGCATCACGCACGTAGGGCCAGAACAACTTCATCTTGCCGTCGGTGACCTTCAGCGTGCCCTCGGAGGCGATCGGCGACAGGCTCAGGCTGCCTTTCCAGTCGATACGCCCGCCATTGGGGCCGATGGCCACCAGGGTCATGTCGGCATTGTCGTTGGGCAAGGTGCTGAGGTTTTTCAGCTCCAGGTTCATGTTGTCGTAGAGGAACTCGATCGGCTCGCTCGGGCGCTGGTCCTCGAAGTGCAGGTAGCCGTCGCTGAGCTTGATGCTGCCGATGCGCAGCGGGAACGGGTCGCTGGGCGGCTCATCGGGCTTGGCTTCACTGACGGGCAGCTTGAACAACCCAGTCAGGTTGAGGGTACCGTCCTTGGCGAACAGCACTTCGTTACGCGGTTTGTCGAGCTCGACCGCCTCCAGTTGCAGGGCGCGCGTCCACAGGCTGTCGAGCGAGAGGTTGGCGTACAGCCGGTCGAAGCCGACCTGCTCCTTGCCGGGTTCGCCGATCTGCAGGCCCCATAGTGTCAACTCCAGGCTGAAGGGGTTGAGTTCAATCCGTTCGAGGTGTGCCGGCACGGTGGCGTACTGGGCCAACTGCTGGTTGGCGATGCGCAGCGCGACACCGGGAAGAACGAGAAAGCCGAGCAGGCTGTAGAGGGCTACCAGAGCCAGCAGTGCGCCAGCGGCGCGAGTCAATCCTTTGTACATGTGTCGCTTCGTCTGTCTAAGCAGGAGTGCTTGGAGTATGGCACGTTAAATCAGTTCCGCTGAGGCGACCATTTGAGCTCATTCGATGCCCATGCGCCGTTTGGCCCGGTGCGCCGAACCGTCGCGCATCGCCCAGCGCAGTACCGGCGCGGTGCGCTGCAGGCCCATGCGGATCAGGCGCCGCTGCAGCAAGCCGTGCTGCAGGCCGAGCATGTCCTGGGCCCAGGCCGGCAGCAGGTCGATGCCGGCATGCAGCATCAGTTTGCCCACCGGTTGTGCGAGGCGGCTGGGGGCCGGGGCGTCGAGCAGGATCTGCACCACCTCATGGCTACGCGTGTCGCAGTGCAGCTGCGGGCGCATACGGTGCAGGTAATCTTCAACCTGCTGGCATGAGCGCGGTACGTCACGGGCTCCAAGGCGCTCGGCGATCAGGGCGATTTCAGCGTAGTAGGCATCCTGCTCGGCGCGCGACAGGTGCGGGTCGCGGTAGCGCAGGTGGGCGGCGAGGAAGCTGCTGACTTCCGCTACGTGCACCCAGGTCAGCAGGTCTGGGTCGCTGGCTGCATACGGGCGGCCGTCCGCCGCGGTGCCGGTGACCTGCAGGTGGATGGTGCGCACCTTGTCGAGCAGCCATTCGGCATCGCGTGTCGAGCCAAAGGTAGTGCCAGAGATGAACTGGCTGGTGCGCCGCAGGCGGCCGAGCAGGTCCTGGCGGAAGTTGGAGTGGTCCCACACCCCGGCCAAGGCCAGCGGGTGCAGCAACTGCAGCAGCAGGGCACTGATGCCGCCGACCAGCATGCTCGGGAAGTCGCCATGTACCCGCCAGCTGATGCTGTGCGGGCCGAACAGGCCGGGGTCGCCTTTGGGCGATTCAAGGTCGAGCTGGCCGAGGGCCAGCCCGGTGAGGCTCATGACCTGGGTTTCGATGCGGCGGCGAAGGGCTTCCATGGCGACCTGTGGTGCAGGGCGGCCATGAGCTGCGGCCGCCGGTTACTGGTTGAGGCGTTTGTCGATCAGGCCCTGCACCACGCTGGGGTCGGCCAGGGTCGAGGTATCCCCCAGGTTATCCAGCTCGTTGCAGGCGATTTTGCGCAGTATACGCCGCATGATCTTGCCTGAGCGTGTCTTGGGCAGCGCCGGCGCCCACTGGATCAGCTCAGGTTTGGCGAAACTGCCGATTTCCTTGCTGACCAGGGCCAGTAGCTCAGCCTTGAGCGCGTCGTCTGGCGTCACGCCATTCATCGGGGTGACGAAGGCGTACACGCCTTGGCCCTTGAGGTCGTGGGGGTAACCGACCACCGCGGCCTCGGCGACGCTGTCATGCAGCACCAGCGCGCTTTCCACTTCGGCGGTGCCGATGCGGTGCCCGGAAACGTTGATCACATCATCGATACGCCCGGTGATCCAGTAATCGCCATCGGCATCGCGGCGGGCGCCGTCGCCAGTGAAGTAGTAGCCGGGCATGGGCTTGAAGTAGGTATCGACCATGCGTTGGTGGTCGCCATAGACACTGCGGATCTGCCCGGGCCAACTGGCCTTTATGACCAGCAGGCCGGCGCCCGGGCCTTCGATCAGCTTGCCTTTCTCGTCCAGCAGTACCGGTTGCACTCCGAACATGGGCTGGGTGGCGCAGCCGGGCTTGAGTGCCTGCGAGCCAGGCAGTGGGGTGAGCATGATGCCGCCGGTTTCGGTTTGCCACCAGGTATCGACGATGGGGCAACGCTTTTGGCCGACTTCCTCGAAATACCACTCCCAGGCTTCAGGGTTGATCGGCTCGCCGACGCTGCCCAGCAGGCGCAGGCTTTTGCGCGAAGTGCTCTGCAATGGCGCGGCCCCCTCGCGCATCAGCGCGCGCAGGGCGGTCGGGGCGGTGTAGAAGATGTTCACCTGGTGCTTGTCCACTACTTGCCAGAAGCGCGAGGTGTCCGGGTAGTTGGGCACGCCTTCGAACATCAGCGAGATCGCACCATTGGCCAGCGGGCCATAGACAATGTAGCTGTGGCCGGTTACCCAGCCGACGTCGGCGGTGCACCAGAACACCTCGCCGTCTCGGTAGTCGAACACCACCTTGAAGGTCATGGTCGCCTGCAGCAGGTAGCCGCCGGTGGTGTGCAGCACGCCCTTGGGTTTGCCGGTACTGCCGGAGGTGTAGAGGATGAACAGCGGGTCTTCGGCGCCCATCGGTGCGGGGGCGCAGTCGTCGCCAGCCTTTTCGGTCGCTTCGTGGTACCAGAGGTCGCGGCCTTCGGCCCAGGTAACATCACCGCCGGTGCGGCGTACCACGAATACGCTGCTGACCGCGGGGCAACTGGCCAGGGCCTTGTCGACGTTCTGTTTCAGCGGGATGCGCTTGCCGCCGCGCACGCCTTCATCGGCGGTGATCACGGTGCGGCAGTCGGCATCGAGAATACGGTCGCGCAGGGCATCGGGCGAAAAGCCACCAAATACCACCGAGTGGATGGCACCAATGCGGGTGCAGGCGAGCATGGCGTAGGCGGCCTCGGGGATCATCGGCATGTAGATGCACACCCGGTCGCCTTTGTTCACCCCGCGTGCTTTCAGCGCATTGGCCAGGCGGCAGACCTGGCGATGCAGTTCGCGGTAGGTGATGGCTTTGGAGTCCTTGGGGTCGTCGCCTTCCCACAGCAGGGCGGTTTGCTCGCCGCGCTGGGCCAGGTGGCGGTCGATGCAGTTGTAACTGACGTTGAGCTGGGCGCCGTCGAACCAGCAGGCCTTGCCGGTGTTCAGGTCGCATTGCTGCACGCTTGACCAGGGCTTGATCCAGTCCAGGCGCTTGGCCTGTTCGGCCCAGAAGGTATCGGGGTCGTCGACTGACTGGCGGTAAAGGCGGCGGTACTCGTCGGGGGTGAGGGCGGCGGACTGGCTGACGGCCAGGGCCTGTGGGTAATTGCGGATATCGAACATGGCGGGTGGTCCTGCTCTTGTAAGGGGCGAGGGACTGCAACGGCTATTCGATAGGACAGTGTAGCTGGGGGCGTTGTTCAACCTGCACCGGCCTCTTCGCGGGTAAACCCGCGAAGAGGCCGGTGCAGGTTTCAGATCACCCGCGGTGACGGCCGCGGAAGTAGTTGATCAGGCCTTGGGTAGAGCCATCTTCGGCGTTGTCTTCCAGGCTTCCTACAAGACGCTGGTACACGCCCTTGCCCAGCTCCTTGCCCAGCTCCACGCCCCATTGGTCGAAGGCGTTGATACCCCAGATCACGCTCTGCACGAACACCTTGTGCTCATACATCGCCACCAGCGCGCCCAGGCGGCGTGGGCTGATGCGTTCGACCACCAGGGTG
>NZ_JBDJLK010000146.1:0-8078 GCF_039673335.1 Pseudomonas sp. TWI929 | reverse complement strand
ATGTTTCTGGATCACCGTCCAAGGCCAGGAAGGCCAAGGACGGTGAAGATTTCCAAAACCCGGTATCCGGTGGATCGTAAGGCTGCTCCGCTTAAGTGAACAGCATTACGCCTTGAGCGGGCTTTTTGTTGTGCCGAAAAATGTCTCCGCCCTGGCTGGCCTTCCCAGTGGGAGCAATTGCCTTGTTCAACACCTAAAAGCTTGCGCAATCCTTGTGGGAGCGGGCGTGCCCGCGAACACGGGCGCAGCCCGTGCCAACCCCTGCGGTGCCTGCTTCGCGGGCTCGCCCGCTCCCACAGTTGACCGCGTTAGCCGGTCAAAAGGTGCACGTCAGTGCACCTGTTCAGCCGCCACCGGCACATACAGCAGCTGCAAACGCTCGCTGCTCCACTGGCGGGTCTGGTTGGTCAGCGCCAGGTTGTTGTTCAACTTTTGCCCGTAGCTCGGCACGATTTCCTTGAGCCTGGCCTGCCACGCCGGCGACTGGATAGGGTCCTTGAAGGTCTTCTCCAGCACGGTCAGCATGATGGGTGCTGCGGTCGAGGCGCCCGGCGAAGCACCCAGCAATGCAGCGATGCTGCCGTCTTGCGCCGCCACCACTTCAGTGCCGAACTGCAGCACCCCACCAAGAACCGGGTCTTTCTTGATCACCTGCACCCGCTGCCCGGCCTGCAGCAGCTTCCAGTCTTCGTTCTTGGCATTGGGGAAGTACTCGCGCAGCGCGTTCATGCGGTCGTCGAAGCTGAGCATCAGCTGGCCCATCAGGTAGGTACTGAGGTCGATGTTGTCGATGCCGGCATTGAGCATCGGCAGCACGTTGTGGCTGTTCAGCGAGGCGAACATGTCCAGCAGCGAGCCGTGCTTGAGGTACTTGGTGGAGAACGTGGCGAACGGGCCGAACAACAGCACCTGCTTGCCATCGATCATCCGCGTGTCCAGGTGCGGCACCGACATCGGCGGCGCGCCGACCGAGGCTTTGCCGTACAGCTTGGCCTGGTGGCGGGCGACCAGGTCGGGGTTATCGGTCATCAGGAACTGGCCACCCACCGGGAAGCCGGCATAGCCTTCGGCCTCGGGGATGCCCGACTTCTGCAGCAGCTTGAGTGCACCACCACCGGCGCCGATGAATACGAAGCGGGCGTTGACCGCCTTCTCCTTGCCACCGTTGGCCAGGTCGGCCACCAGCACATGCCAGGTACCGTCGTCGTTGCGCACGATGTCGCGCACTTCATGGCGCAGGTTCAGCGAAACATTGCGGTTGCGGGCCATCGAGGCGAACAGCTGGCGGGTGATCTCACCAAAGTTCACGTCGGTACCGATGGCCATGCGCGTGGCGGCAATTTTCTGCGCCGGGTCGCGGCCTTCCATTACCAGCGGTGCCCATTGGCGGATCTGCTCGTGGTCTTCGGAGATTTCCATGCCACGGAACAGCGAGCTGTGCTGCAGGGCCTCGACACGCTTGTGCAGGAAGGCGACGTTGTCGTCACCCCAGACAAAACTCATGTGCGGTACGTTGTTGATGAACGCCTTCGGGTTGCTGAGCACGCCCTGTTCGACCTGGTAGGCCCAGAACTGCTTGGACACCTCGAACTGCTCGTTGACCCCTACCGCTTTGCTGATGTCGATGCGGCCGTCCTTGCCGACACTGGTGTAGTTCAGCTCGCAGAACGCCGAGTGGCCGGTACCGGCGTTGTTCCAGGCGTTGGAGCTTTCTTCGGCGACCTGGCCCATGCGTTCGTAGACGTCGACCTTCCAGGACGGTTCCAGCTCGGTGAGGTAGGTGCCCAGGCTGGCACTCATGATACCGCCGCCGATCAGCAGCACGTCGACGGTCTTTTCCGGCTCAGCAGGTTTGGAGCAGCCGATGACGCCCAGGCAGAGGAACGTCAGCAGGAATTTCTTCATTGATGTTATCCAGTTGTTGTATGCACGCGCGCCGCCTGGAGCAGGGAACGTGCCAACTGGGGGGTGGAGCAATGAATATGGGGGTGAGACGACGGGGCGCATGGCGACAATCCGCCACAGGGGTTTGATGTGCTGTGAAGAAGTGGCGGATTTCCCCAATGTCGAGCCTGGCGCAGCTCCATTGAGGGAGCGGCCTCGTGTCGCGAAAGGGCCGCATTGCAGCCCCAGTAATTTTTGCGGCGAAGCTGAAAACCGGGGGCCGCTTCGCGGCCCTTTCGCGACACAGGGCCGCTCCCACAAGATGGCGCGTCAGGCGGTGAGGCGCGAGGTCACTTCGCCCAGTTGCCCAGACAAGCCGTGCAGGCGCTGGCCGGCCTGTTCGGTGTGCTGTACAGCTTCCTGGTTGGCCGTGGCAATGCGGGTGATTTCGATCAGGTTGCGCGAGATGTCCTCGGCCACGCTGGTCTGCTCTTCAGCCGCCGTGGCGATCTGCCGGTTCATGTCGCGGATCGCCTCCACCGCTTGGGTAATGCGCTGCAGCATCTGTCCGGCCTGCTCGACCTGTTCAGCCCCTTCCTGGCTGCGCTGCTGGCCGCTTTCAATGGCCTTGACCGCCTCCACCGCCCCCGACTGCACCGCTTCGATGATCTGGTGGATCTCGGCAATCGACGCCGCCGTGCGCTGGGCCAGGCTGCGTACTTCATCTGCAACCACCGCAAAACCGCGCCCTGCTTCGCCAGCACGCGCCGCTTCAATCGCCGCGTTGAGCGCCAGCAGGTTGGTCTGCTCGGCAATCCCGCGGATCACTTCCAGCACTTTGCCAATGCGCGTGCTGTCATGCTCCAGGTCGCGAATCACCGCCGCAGTGCCGGCAATTTCGCGGTTGACCAGGCCGATGATGTCGATGGTCTGCTGCATCACCTGCTCGCCTGCCTGGGCGCTATGGTCGGCGTCATCCGCCGCTCGGGCAGCCTCGACGGCGTGGCGGGCCACCTCCTGGGCGGTGGCGGACATCTCGTGCATGGCCGTGGCTACCTGGTCGGTACGCTGGAACTGGTCGTGGGTGCCACGGGCCATGTCGCCGGCAATGCTGCGCAACTGGCCGCTGGCGCCTTCCAGCTCCTGGGCGTTGTCCTGCAACCGGCCGACGGTGTCGGCGAGAAAGTCGCGCAGGGTATTGGCCGCCCGCGCAAGGCGCCCCAGTTCGTCCTCGCGGCGGCTGTCGACACTCGCGGCAAAGCGGCCCTGACTGAGCTGCGCGACGTACTCGATCAACTGGCGGATCGGCTCGATCAGGCTGCGGTTGACCAGCCACAGGCTGAGCAGCCCCACCAGCAGCGCCGATGCCAGCATCACCAGCAGGCCCAGCCATACCGTGCGCTCGGCGCTGGCGCTGAGGCTGGCGGCGCGCTGAAGGGCATCGGCACGCAGTTGCTCGACCAATTCGCTCATCTGCTCACTGGCGGCGCGGTCCACGCCTTTGACCGCCTGGTCGCCAGCTACCGGGTCGCCCCCTGCGGCGAGGAAGGCCTGGCGGCCCTGCGCATAGGCCTGGCCCAGCTGCCGGTGGCTGTCGCGCAGTTGCTGGAGCGGTGCCTTGAGCCTGGCGTCACTGCTTTCGATCAGCTGCCCGAGCAGTTGCTGCACCTGCTGCTCGCGGGCCTGGAACTGCTGCCAGTACTTGTCCATGTCAGCTGGCTGGCGCCCGCGCAGCAGCACGTTCTTCCACTCCTGCACCTGGATCTTGAACTGCAGGTTGGCTTCGTCGATCAATTGCGAGGCCCGCAGCGGCCCATCCACCAGCTCGGCGTAGCCGCGCACGCTGGACGACAGGAACTGGAAACACACCAGGGCGATCAGCAGCATCGCCACCAGGCTGCCGCCGAGCAGCGAGAGAATTTGCACTCTGAGTGATTTACGCAACATCGTGGGTCTCGAAACCGGAAGGAAAGGAATGGCGCGCATCCGCAACGCCAGGTAAGACATTCCATGTCCTTGTTGGCAGGCCAAAAAAAAGCTGCCATCAAAAATGGCAGCCAGGTCGAGCACTTACACAACAGTTGAGCTAGATACTCTCAGGCAATTACTACAGAAATGTTACAAAGCCACGACTAGCTACCCGGTAGTGAACTGCAAGTCCGCCAGCCGTGCATACAGCGGGCTCTCTTCGATCAATTGACGATGTGTGCCCACCGCCACCAGCCGGCCCTTGTCGATGACCGCGATACGGTCGGCATGTTGCACCGTGGCCAGTCGATGGGCGATCACCAGCGTGGTGCGCCCCGCCATCAGGCTGGGCAATGCTTGCTGGATCAGGTGTTCGCTCTGCGCATCGAGCGCACTGGTGGCTTCGTCCAACAACAGGATTGGCGCATCGACCAGTAAGGCGCGGGCAATGGCCAGGCGTTGCCGCTGCCCACCGGACAGGCCAATACCGCCCTCACCCAATGGCGTCTGGTAGCCCTGCGGCAGCTGCCGGATAAACTCGTCGGCATAGGCACCACGGGCCGCCGCTTCGACCTCGGCCAAGGTTGCCTTGGGCCGGCCATAGCGAATGTTGGCCTCGACCGTACCGCGAAACAGTGAGGGGGTTTGCGCCACCAGGGCGAACTGCTGGCGCAGCTGATCGGGTTCGAGTTCGGTAATCGCCTGCCCATCGAGCAGAATGCGCCCTTGCTGAGGGTCGTAAAAGCGCAGCAACAAATCGAACAGAGTTGACTTGCCCGCCCCCGAGGGCCCCACCAGGGCTACGGTCTGCCCTGGCTCAATGGCCAGGCTCAAGCCATCGATAGCCGCCACCGAGGGCCGTGACGGGTAGGCGAACACCAGCTGTTGCAGCTCGATACGGCCGCTGGCCCGCTGTTGCGGCAACGTCTTCACTACGGCTGGTGGCAGGATCGCACTGCGCGCCGCCAGCAGTTCGGCAATGCGCTCGGCAGCGCCCGCCGCACGCTGCAGCTCACCGATCACCTCGCTGAGGGTACCGAAAGCGCTGCCGACGATCAGGCTGTAGAACACGAAAGCAGCCAGCTCGCCTGTAGAAATGCGCCCGGCGATCACGTCCATGCCGCCGACCCACAGCATCACCCCCACCGCCCCCAGCACCAGCACGATCACCAGGGTGATCAGCCAGGCACGCTGGGCAATGCGCTGCCGGGCCACGGAAAATGCCGCCTCGACCGTGCCGGCGAACAACTGGCGGTCATGCACCTGGTGGTTGTAGGCCTGCACGGTCTTGATCTGGCCCAGGGTCTCGGCCACGTAGCTGCCCACGTCCGCCACCCGGTCCTGGCTCTGCCGCGACAGGCTGCGCACCCGGCGACCGAATAGCAGGATCGGCGCCAGCACCAGCGGCAAGGCCACCACCACGATACTGGTGAGTTTGGGGTTGGTGATGAACAGCAACACCACGCCGCCGATGACCATCAAGACGTTGCGCAGGAACATCGACAGCGATGAACCGATTACCGATTGCAGCAAGGTGGTGTCGGCGGTCAGCCGTGACTGGATTTCAGAGCTGCGGTTGTCTTCGAAAAAACCCGGATGCAGGCCGATCAGGTGGTCGAACACGGCGCGACGGATATCGGCCACGCAGCGCTCGCCAATCCACGAAACCAGGTAGAAACGGCTGAAGGTGCCCATCGCCAGGGCCAGCACCAACACCAAGAACAGTCCGATGGTCTGGTTCAGCTGGTGCGCGGAGCGGGTCATGAAGCCCTGGTCCACCAACAGGCGGATGCCCTGGCCCATCGACAGGGTAATACCGGCAGTGACCACCAGCGCCAGCAAGGCCAGCATTACCTGCCGGCGATAGGGGCGAACGAACTGCCAGGCCAGGCGCAAGGCGCGGCGTTGACGCGGGGAAACCGATTCGGGCATGGCAGCGACCACAATGGCGGGGAAGCCGCAGACTACCACTCCTCCTGGCCAGAGTAAGCCTTGCAGCCAGGCTATAGCTTATTGGTCTAACCAGACTATGGAGCTTTCACACAGTTTCTGCTGGACTGTTGCTGCCGTGACACAGGGGCTGTCACAGGCCAGTCACGGCGCAGGGTTAGCCTGAGCTTGAACCTGACGAGGAGACGATACATGAGCTTGCAGCACAGCAGCGACAACCAGAAACCCCGGACCACCCCACAACCGCAAGTGTGCGGTTCGATCATCGACGCCCAGGGGCGCGAATTACCGATCACCGAGCAGATGATCCAGCAGGCCTGCAAGGCCCTGGAAGAAAGCCGGGTAGAGCGCGTGCGCAAAGGTTGATCGGCGAATTCCTTGCAACCCGGTGCTTGCGCCGGGTTTTTATTTGCCCTGCAAGTTAACTTGGCCCCTTGTGGGAGCGGCCTTGTGTCGCGAAAGGGCCGCAAAGCGGCCCCAGAATTTCAGCTGCACTGCATAAATTGTCGGGGCTGCGTTGCAGCCCTTTCGCGACACAAGGCCGCTCCCACAAGGTAAGCGCAAATGCCTGCAAGATCAGACTTGCTCAGGCCAGCACCCCACCCAATGCACTGACCAGCTGCGCCAACTGCGGCGCTTCCCCACGCAAGCGCACTGCCAGCCCCTCGATTTCGCGCCGTGGCGGGTACTGCTTGCGCAACTGGTCGAACGCCGCCCGCTGCTGCTGCGGGTCATCGCTGAGGCTGCGGCGGAAATCGGCGTCGTCACGGCGCGGGTCGTACACGGCACGGCACAGGGTGGCCAAAGCCCAGGCCGGGTCGGTGCTGGCATCCAGCTCGATCTGCGCCAGCGGCGGCCGCGGCAGCAGGTCGGCCAGTTGCACCTGTTCTTCCACACCAAGGAAGCGGCACAGCGCCTGGTAGATCTGCGCCGTGCCACGCTGGCGGCCATCGAGGCTATAGCCGGCAATGTGCGGCGAGGCCAGGGTGCACAGGTCGGCCAGCTGCAGGTCGACCTGCGGCTCGCCTTCCCACACATCGAGCACCGCATGCACGTCTTCACGGTCCAGCAGCAGCTCACGCAGGGCGCCGTTGTCCACCACCGGGCCACGGCTGGCGTTGACCAGCCAGGCACCTGGGCGCAACTGCGCCAGCTGCGCCTGGCCCAGCAGGTGCCAGGTCGGGTGCTCGCCGCCGCGCTGCAACGGGGTATGCAGGCTGATCACGTCGCACTGTTGCAGGATGGTTTCGAGGCTGACGTAGTCGCCGCCCTCGGCGGCCTGGCGCAGCGGGTCGCACACCAGCACCTTCCAGCCCAGGCCGTGCAGCACCCGCACCAGGCGGCCACCCACTTCACCCGCGCCCACCACGCCATACACACGCTCGGGCAGTGCCACGCCATCCAGCTCGGCCAGGGTCAGCAGGCTGCCCAGCACGTAATCGACCACGCCGCGGGCATTGCAGCCTGGCGCGCTGCTCCAGCGGATGCCGGCCTCGGCAAAGTAGTCCAGGTCCAGGTGATCAGTGCCGATGGTGCAAGTGCCGACAAAGCGCACACGGCTGCCTTCGAGCAGTTGGCGGTCAACCTTGGTTACCGAACGCACCAGCAGGATATCTGCGTCCTTGACGCTGGCAGCATCGAGGCTTCGGCCCGGGTAACGGCGAATTTCACCGAAACCCTGGAAGAAGGCATCGAGCAGCGGGATGTTCTCGTCGGCAACTATCAGCATGGCGCTCTCCTGTCTGGGGAACGCAGTGTAGGCGCAACGCCGGGCGTGTTCCAGAGCGCTTCAGTCGGCTTTTTTGCGGATCCAGTAGAGGAAGGTGCCGGCGTCCTCTTGCTGCTGCAGCAGTTCGTGGCCGAGGAAGTTGCAGAATTTGGGGATATCGCGGCGGGTCGACGGGTCGGTGGCGATGACCTTGAGCAGGCCGCCGGCGGCCAGGTTACGCACGTGCTGGTGCAGCATCATCACAGGTTCCGGGCAGTTCAGGCCGGTGGCATCGAGGACGGCGTCGGGGGTGAAATCGGTCATGGGGGGCTCCGCAAATGATCGCTATTGTCGCGCATAGCGCGACGCGGTCCAAGCACCGCTTGCGAACAACCCTGAGCGCCTGCCCTGCTCTGCTCTGCTCTGCTCTTGATCTTGATCTTGATCTTGATCTTGATCTTGATCTTGATCTTGATCTTGATCTTGATCTTCGCGACTTCAGGAGGCCGAGCGAAGGGCTTGCGGAGGGAGGTGACGGGCATGGATGCCCGTCAAGCGCTGAGGCCCC